>CALWYN010000026.1 GCA_944385755.1 uncultured Oscillospiraceae bacterium | reverse complement strand
CCCGGCGCAGGTCGATGTCGTCCCGGCCCTGAAGGCGGTCGCGGATGTACTGGTGGTAGGCGGCCTCGATCTTGCCGCGATATTTTTTGGCGACACCCATCTTGCCGTCATGCACCTCTATGCAGGGCTTCCGGCCCTGCAGGTTGGCCCCGCGGGCCTGTACGGCGGTGCAGCGCCCGCCCTTTCGGAGGTAGTCGAGCGTGTTGAGGACGAAGCTGACGTCCATTTTGGGGACAAGGCGCTCAATTTCGGCCACGATCTCCTCCGGGCCGGCCCCGCCGTCGGCCATTATGGCCGCGTCGAGCACCAGGTGGCCGAAGCCGGTGGAGAGGTTGAGGGAGTCCACTACGTAGACGTTGTCAAAGTCCTCGGCGGCCAGCCTCGCGTTGGCGCAGGTGACGGAGAGCTCCGAGGAGAAGGCCACGTGCACCACGGCGTCGCAGCTCTCCAGGCACTCGCGCCAGCCGTCGGCGTAGTCGGCCACGGTCCCGGCGGCGGTCCCGCAGAGCTTGCCGGTCTCTTTGGTGTAGGCGTAGAGTTCGTCGGGAGTGATATCTATGCCGTCGCGCAGCGCAACCCCGTCGCGTACGATGTACAGCGGAAAAATCTTTATGCCGTATCTTTCGATGTAATCCTGAGGGAGATCGCAGGTGCTGTCGGCAGTAATTGTTACTTTCAAGGCACAGTCTCCTTTCGTAAATCGGCACCATCTTATCACATAGTTTCTGAGAATGGAAGTGCATTTGGACATGCAGCCTAAAATTGTAGTCATAACCGGGCCGACCGCCACGGGAAAGTCGCATCTGGGCGTGCTGCTTGCCCTGGAATTGGGCGGGGAGATAGTCTCGGCGGACTCCATGCAGCTCTACAGGGGCATGGACATAGGCACGGCCAAGCCCGGGCCCGGGGAGCTCTCCGCCGTGCCGCACCACCTGATCGACGTCGCCGAGCCCACGGAGAGCTGGAGCGTCTCCCGCTGGGCGGAGGCCGCGGACGCCGCCTGCCGCGGCATACTCGCCCGCGGCGCCCTGCCCGTCGTCGTTGGCGGCACGGGGCTGTATATCGACTCGCTGGTGCAGGGGCGGTCGTTCGCCGCGCGCGAGGAGGACGGCGAGTGCCGCCGCGAGCTGGAGGAGAGGTACGACGAGATAGGCGGCGAGGGCATGCTCCGCGAGCTGGCGCAGCTCGACGGCGAGCGGGCCGCAAGGCTCCACCCCAACGATAAAAAGCGCATCGTCCGGGCCTATGAGATATACCTGCTCACTGGCAGGACGATGACGGAACACGACGAGGAGACGCGCCGGCGCCCGCCGCGCTATGACGCGGCGGTGATAGCCCTGGACTACGCCAGCCGGGAGCAGCTGTATCGGAGGATAGACGAGCGCGTGGACGCCATGGCGGAGGCGGGGCTCTTCGACGAGGTGCGCTCCCTGCTCGATTCCGGGCTGGACGCCGGCTGCACGGCCATGCAGGCCATAGGCTACAAGGAGGCAGCCATGGCCGTCAGGGGGGAGCTGACGCTCTCCGAGGCCCTGGAGCTGATAAAACGGGAGACGCGGAGATACGCCAAACGCCAGCTGACCTGGCTCAGGGGCCGGCCGGACATACACTGGATACGCTGGGACGCCGAGCCCGATTTTGCCCGGGCGCGGCGGGATTCGACAATTTTCCTCGCCGGGCGCGGTATAAGATAGTCGGGCAGGACACGCCGGGAACCGGGAGAGGGGCGCGTTTTGTTCAAATTTACTATTTAACGGAGCGCCCTGATGTGGTATTATGTAAATCAGCCCGCTCCGGCAAGGAGCGAGAGAAATGGAAAGCAGAAAAATCTTCAGGACACCTTCCTCAACCGCGCGAGGGCGGAAAAAGTGCCGGTGACGCTGTTTCTGATGAACGGCTTCCAGCTGCGCGGAGTGCTCAGGGCCTTCGACAGCTTCACCGTGGTGCTGGACTCGGACGGGCGGCAGCAGCTCATATACAAGCACGCCATCTCGACCATCGCGCCGTCCAGGAGCATCGAGCTGGGCACGCTTGAGGAGGCGGATACATAAGCCGGCGCTGGGGGGCCTTCTCCTCCGCCGTGCTGGGCGTGCTCGCGCTGGCCGGGGCCATGTACATGGGCGCAGGGCTCTTCACCGGCGGAGAAGAGGCCTGGAGCAGCTTCACGGTGACCGAGGAGGCGGTGAGCTTCACGGCGCACGCCGAGGGGCTCGTGCTCAGGGAGGAGCGCGCGCTGTGTTCCGGAGCTCAGTACCTGCTGGTTACCGCCGCGGAGGGCGCCCGGCTGCCCGGAGGAGCCGCCGCGGCCTTTGAGTTCGGCGGCCGGGAGGACTAGGCGGAGGCCCTGGCCGCGGGGGCCGAGGTGGCCGGGGACCGCGCGGTACAGGCGGTCCTGGCCCTGGCCGGGGCAAAATACGGCGCCCACGGCCGGGCGGGGGCGGCGGCAGAACAGCTGTCCGCCGTACTCGGGCTGGATGTCCCGCTTGAGGACTCCGCCGCCGGAGCCGCGGCCCCGGTGGGCGGGGCGGCCCTGCGCGTGGACGAGCCCGGGCTGTTCTCGTCTTTTGCCGACGGCTTCACGGGCCTGACGCCCGGCGAGTGCGCGGAACCGGGGGCCCTCGCCGCCCTGCTGGGCGCGGAACCGGACCCTCCGGAGGGGGCCTTCGGCTCGCTCGTGACCGGCGTGCGCTGGTATTTTGCGGCGCTTTTGGGCGAGGAGGCGGCCGCGGGGCTTGGGCCGGGCGCCGCCGCGGAGCTCAGCTTCCCGGAGGGGGATTTCACGGCGAGGGTCGAGAGCGTCTCGGAGCCGGAGGGCGGCCGCTGCGCCGTGCTCTTCTCCTGCGCGGAGGGGCTGGCCGGCATGCTGGGGGCGCGAAAGACGGAGGCGGAAATGCTCGTGACGCGCGCCGAGGGGCTGTATGTCCCGGCGGAGGCGGTATATGAGCGCGGAGGCCGGTATTTCGTCCGGGCCCTGGTGCTGGGCGAGGCCGTGGAGACGGGGATCGAGCCCCTCTGCGGCTACGGCGGGGGCTATCTGGTGGAATCCGGGGCGTTGCACGCCGGCAGCGAGGTGCTGCTGCCGGGGGCGTGAGGCGGCCAATATATAACAATATATAAAAAGAGGGTATTGATATGTCGATAGCTGAAAACGTCGCCGCGGTCCGCTCGCGGATAGACGCCGCGGCGGAGGGCCGCCGGGTGCTGCTGGTGGCCGCGAGCAAGATGAACGGCGCGGAGGCGGTGCGCGAGGCCATAGCCGCCGGCGTGGACGCCTGCGGCGAGAACAGGGTGCAGGAGCTGGTCGAAAAAAACACCCAGGGCGCGTATGCCGGCGCACCGCTGCACTTCATAGGGCACCTGCAGAAAAATAAGGTAAAATACCTGGTGGGCACGGCCGACCTGATAGAGTCGGTGGACTCCGTGGAACTGCTGCGGCTGATAGACGCCCGGGCGGCGAAGCTGGGCGTCGTACAGGACGTCCTGCTCGAGGTGAACATAGGCGGCGAGGCGGCCAAGAGCGGCTTCGAGCCCTCCGCCCTGGGGCAGGTTTTGGAAATTTCAGGTGAATTTTCCTCCGTAAAGGTGAGAGGGCTGATGGCGATACCCCCGGTTGCGGACTCTCCCGGGGCCTCGAGGCCCTATTTTGCCAGAATGAGAGAGCTTTTTATTGACATCGGGGCAAAAAAATACGATAATGTCAGCATGGACTTTCTGTCCATGGGCATGAGCGGCGATTTCGAAGATGCCATAAGGGAGGGCGCGAACATGGTCCGCGTCGGTTCCGCCATCTTCGGGCCGCGCAACTACGGCGCGAGCACCTGACAGGAGATAATGACACATGGGTTTTTTCGACGAACTTAAAAAACTTACCCGCCCCTACGACGACGAGGACGAGTTCTTCTCCGACGGGGAAGTGCCGGTATCCCAACAGGAGGGCGACGGAGTCCAGGACCGGCGCCAGAGCTTTTTTGCCGGAGAGGACGACGGCGACAGCGCCAACTACAACCCCGCCCCGGTGCAGCGCGCGGCGCATCCGGCGCCCCGGCGCGAGCGCGCGTCCAAGACGGACAGCCGCGTGGTAAATATCGGCTCCGGGCAGCAGCAGGTCGTGCTGGTGAAGCCCGAGCGATTTGAGGCCGCGGCGGAGATCGCGGACCATCTGAGGCAGAAGCACACGGTGGTGCTGAATCTTGAGGCGGCGGACAAGGTCACAGCCAGGCGGCTGGTGGACTTCCTGTCCGGCGCGGCGTATGTACAGGAGGGGAATCTGAAGCGTGTCTCGTCGGACACGTTTTTGATAACGCCCTGCAGCGTGGGCCTCACGGGGGACCTCGCGGACGAGATAGAGAACAGCAGCTTTACATTTTGAGCTGACGACATATAATCGCGGCAAGGGAAGGAGATACTGATATGACTCCCCAGGATATCAGAGAAAGAACGTTTGAGAAGGCCGTGTTCGGCGGCTATGATATGGGCGACGTGGACGATTTCCTCGAGGACGCCGCCATCGAGCTCGAGGCGGCGCAGAAGGAAAACGCCACGCTGAAGGCCAAGATGAAGGTCCTCGTGGACAAGATAGAGGAGTACCGCTCCAGCGAGGACGCCATGCGCCTCACCCTCCTCTCCGCGCAGAAGCTCTCCGCCCAGATAGAGGCGGAGGCGAGGGCGCGCGCGGAAAAGACCCTGGCGGACGCGGAGGCCGCGGCCTCGCGCAGCCTGGAGGCCCTCAGGAACGAGACCGCCCGCGAGCAGCAGCGCCTGGCGGAGGCCAAGGCCTCCTTTGCCCGCTTCTTTGAGGACGCTCGCTCGCTCTGCTCACGCCAGCTCGACTATCTCGAGCGGGCGTCGTCCGCCCTGCCCGTACAGGGGGACGAGCGCAAGGTCGACGCCGCCGTCAAGAGCATAGAGGCCTCCGTCGCCCGAATACCGGACGAGCCCGAGCCGAGGATAGACATAGGCCCGGCCATGGGTACGGCGGCGCAGACCCCTGCCGACGATGTGACGCACCTGTTTTCCCTGGGGGGACAGGGCTGAAACACAGAGGCCACCAGCGGGGCGCGCGGCAACGCGGCCCCGCGTGTATTTCATATTCACAGACGAGGGAGAAAAGATAGAAAATGGCTCAGGACTACAATTCCACGGTAAATCTGCCCAAAACGCAGTTCCCGATGCGCGCTTCCCTGCCGAAGCGTGAGCCGGATATGCTCAAAGAGTGGTACGACCTCGACCTCTACCACGAGATGCTCAGGCGCACCGAGGGCCGCCCGATTTTCAACCTGCACGACGGGCCTCCGTTCTCAAACGGTTCCATACACATGGGCACCGCGCTGAACAAGTACCTCAAGGACTTCATCACCCGCTACAAGTCCATGTCCGGCTGGCAGGCCATCTATTACCCCGGCTGGGACAACCACGGCATGCCGATAGAGAGCGCCATCATAAAAGAGCAGAAGCTCAACCACAAGGAGATGTCCACCGCCGAGTTCCGCGACGCGTGCCAGGCCTTCGCCATGCACTATGTCAATGTCCAGCGCGACGCCTTCAAGCGCCTGGGCTGCCTGGGCGAGTGGGACAGGCCCTACCTCACCATGGATCCGAAGCTCGAGGCCGAGGAGGTCAAAATCTTCGGCGAGATGTACAAGAAGGGATATATCTACAAGGGCAAGAAGCCCGTCTACTGGTGCCCGCACGACGAGACCGCCCTGGCCGAGGCGGAGATAGAGTACAGCGAGGACCCCTGCAAGTCCATCTATGTCAAGTTCCGCGTCAAGGACGACAGGGGCAAGCTCGCCCGGTACTGCGACCTCGACAGGCTCTACTTCCTCATCTGGACGACCACCACCTGGACCATACCCGGCAACCTGGCCATCTGCCTGAACGCCGACTTCGACTATGTCCTGGCCAAGGCCCCCAACGGAGAGGTATACATCATCGCAAAGGGCCTGATGGAGCGCGTCGCCGAGGTGGGCGGCATAGAGGGCTTTGAGGTCCTCGCCGAGATGAAGGGCAGCGAGTTCGAGTTCATGACCGCCCAGCACCCGCTGATAGACCGCGAGAGCGTGATAATCCTGGGCGACCACGTCACGCTCGAAGCGGGCACGGGCTGTGTCCACACCGCTCCCGGCCACGGCCAGGAGGACTACGAGATCTGCCGCAAATACGACGCCGAGGGCAAGGTGCATATAGGCATGACCGTGCCCGTGGACGACCACGGCAACATGAACGAGGAGGCCGGGAAGTACTGCGGCCTCAGCACCGAGAAGGCCAACGAGGCCATATTCGCCGACCTGCAGGAGAGCGGCGCCCTCTACGCCTATGAGGACATCATCCACCAGTACGCCCACTGCTGGCGCTGCAAGAGCCCCATACTCTACCGCGCGACCGACCAGTGGTTCTGCTCAGTCGACGCCTTCAAGGAGGAGGCCTGCGCCGCCTGCGACGAGGTCAAGTGGATGCCCGAGTGGGGCCACGACCGCATGATAGCCATGATCCGCGAGAGGGCGGACTGGTGCATCTCCCGCCAGCGCCGCTGGGGCCTGCCCATACCCGTTTTCTATTGCTCCGACTGCGGAAAACCCGTCTGCACCGACGAGAGCATAAAGTCCGTGAGCGATATATTCCGCCAGAGGGGTTCCAACGCCTGGTTCGAGCTCGACGCATCCGAGCTGCTGCCCGAGGGCTTTGCCTGCCCGCACTGCGGCGGCAGGCACTTCACGAAGGAGACCGACACGCTGGACGGCTGGTTCGACTCCGGCAGCACGCACATCTCCTCCATGGAGCTCGACTCGCCCGGCCGCTGGCCCTGCGAGATGTACCTCGAGGGCGGCGACCAGTTCCGCGGCTGGTTCCAGAGCAGCCTGCTGATTGCCGTGGCCGTCAAGGGCAAGAGCCCGTATAAGAGCTGCCTCTGCCACGGCTGGACCGTCGACGGCGAGGGCAGGGCCATGCACAAGAGCCTCGGCAACGGAGTGGACCCCGCCGACCTTATCGCGAAGTACGGCGCGGACATCGTGCGCCTCTGGGCCGCGAGCGCGGATTACCGCATGGACATGCGCTGCTCCGACGCCATATTCAAGCAGCTCTCCGAGAAGTACCTCAAGATTCGCAACACGGCGAGGTATATACTCGGCAACCTCAACGGCTTTGACCCCGACAGGGACATGGTGCCCTATGAGCAGATGCCCGAGCTCGACCGCTGGGCGCTCTCCCGGGTGAACGCGCTGGTCGAAAAGTGCATCAACGCCTATGAGAAGTACGAGTTCTTCGGCGTCACGGCCGCGGCGCACAGCTTCTGCGTCGTGGACATGTCGAACTTCTATCTCGACGTGATAAAGGACCGCCTCTACTGCGACGCGGAGGACAGCCTGAGCCGCCGCAGCGCGCAGACGGCCATCTATATCATTCTGGACCACCTGATGCGGCTGCTCGCACCGCTGCTGGCCTTCACCAGCAACGAGGTCTGGCAGGACATGCCGCACGGAGAGGGCGCCGACGCGCGCCACGTCATGCTCAACGACATGCCGAAGGTCGAGGAGAGCTGGAAGCTCAGCGAGGACGAGGCCGTCCGCTGGGCCAACCTGCTCAGCCTCCGCGACGACCTTAACAAGGCCCTGGAGCTGGCCCGCGCCGAGAAGATTGTCGGCAAGCCGCTCGACGCCAGGGTCACGCTCCACATTGCCGACGAGGTGAGGGCCGCCTGGGAGACCGTCAGGGACGCCGACCTCGCCGCGCTTTGCATCATTTCCGAGCTCGAGGTCTCCGATACGCCTGTGGAGGGCTGGGCCGGCACGGAGATGCCCGGCGTGACCGTAAAGGTGGAGGCCAGCTCTCTGCCGAAGTGCCCGCGCTGCTGGACACACGACGCCGGCATAGGCTCCGACGCCGAGCACCCCGAGCTCTGCCCCCGCTGCGCCGCGGCGGTGAAGAGATAGACAAAAGCGCCACACGCGCCCCGCGCGCGGACAGACAAGGGAGGCAATCCTAAATGCTGTATGCACTGGCCGTGGTCCTCGTGCTCATACTGGACCAGTGGCTGAAATACTGGGTGACAATCAATATCGCGCTGGACACCGGCTCCCGGGAGCTCATACCCGGCATCGTGAGCCTCGTCAACATCCACAATTCCGGCGCGGCCTATGGCATCTTGTCCGGCGGCCAATGGCGCTGGGTGTTCGTGGCAATAGCCGTGATATTCACGGCCTTTGCCGTTGTCGCCCTGAAAAAGGGCCTCATAAAGCACGCGCTGGGGCGCTGGGCCATGGTGGGCGTCCTGGCCGGGGCCATAGGCAACTGCATAGACCGCGTGCTGTACGGCTATGTCGTGGACATGTTCAAGCTGGAGTTCATGGACTACGCCATCTTCAACGTGGCGGACATGTTCATCTCCTGCTGCGGAATACTCTTCTGCCTGTATATCATCTTCAGCGGCGACGGGAAGAAAAAGGCCGCGGCGGAGGACGATGAGGACGCCGGCCGCGCGCCGGAACACCGGGGCAGGGCGGCCGGGAAGGCCGCGGGACATTCCCGGGCCGCATCCGCCAGGCGGCAGGACCGGGAGGAGCGGAGGCCCGCGGAAGCGGGCCGGGAGAACGCCGCCGGGCCGCGCTTTGAGCGCGCCGGGGACGACGTCAAGACCTACACGCCGCACAGGCCCGACTCTCAGGAGCGCCGGCCTGAGCCCGGAAGTCCCCGGACGGATCCCGCCGGAGCCGCCGGCCGGGAACAGCCGGCCGCCGCGGCGCCGGGGAGCGCGCCGCAGAAGACGGAGCCCCCCAAGAGTGCGCCGGCGGGGGGCGAGGAGTTCTCCCTGGAGGACATACTGGCGGAGTTCGGTTCAAAATGAGCGAGAGCATATATGTTAGAGCACAGGAGAGCGGCGAGAGGATCGACGCTCTCCTCTCGCGCTGTGTGGAGGGGCTCACGCGCTCGGCGGCGCAGAGGCTGATAGAGACCGGGGCGGTAACGCTCAGGGGAGAGCGGCTGAAAAAGAGCTCGCGCAGCGCGGCCGGGGACGAGTATCTGGTGATACTGCCCGAGCCGGAGGAGGAGGGCGCGCCCGCGCCGCAGGATCTGCCGATAGACGTGGTGTATGAGGACGCGGACCTGGTCGTGGTGAACAAGCCGCGGGGCATGGTCGTGCACCCCGCGCCGGGGCATCCGGACGGGACGCTGGTGAACGCCCTCATGTACCGCTGTGGCAGCTCCCTCTCCGGCGTAGGCGGGGAGCGGCGCCCGGGGATAGTCCACCGGATAGACCGCGACACCTCGGGGCTGCTGGTGGCCGCAAAAAACGACTTTGCCCACCTGGGCCTGGCGGCGCAGCTCGCGGACCACAGCCTGAGCCGCGTGTATGAGGCGGTGGCCCGGGGGCGGTTCAGGGAGGACTCCGGCACGGTGGACGCGCCGATAGGCCGCTGCCCCTCCGACAGGAAGAGGATGGCCGTCACGGAGAAGAATTCCCGCGCCGCCGTGACGCACTGGGAGGTCATAGCCCGCTATGAGGGCTACACGCACATACGCTGCCGCCTGGAGACGGGGCGCACGCACCAGATACGCGTCCACATGGCATACATCGGCCACCCCCTGCTGGGCGACGAGCTCTACTCCGCAGTAAAAAAGCCGGAGAAGGGCCTGACGGGCCAGTGCCTGCACGCGCGCACTCTGGAATTCACCCACCCGCGCACGCTGGAGAGGCTGAGCTTTACCACGGAGCTGCCGGAGTATTTCACCGCCGTGCTCGGGCGGCTGGGGACACAGACAGGATAAGGAGATGGCGAGAATGGACTACAGCGAGGCCGCGCTGCGCATGCACAGGGAGCGCCGCGGCAAGATAGAGATAAGGGGTAAGGTCGGCGTCAGGACCCGCGACGACCTCTCAACGGCCTATACCCCCGGCGTGGCGGAGCCCTGCCGGAAAATCGCGGCGGATCCGGCCGCCGCCTGGGAGTACACCACAAAGGGCAATATGGTCGCCGTGGTGACGGACGGCTCGGCGGTGCTCGGCCTGGGGGACATAGGCCCGCTGGCGGCGCTGCCCGTCATGGAGGGCAAGGCGCTGCTCTTCAAGGAGTTCGGCGGAGTGGACGCGGTGCCCGTCTGCCTGGACGCGCACACGCCGGAGGAGATAATCTCCGCCGTCAGGGCGATCGCGCCGGCCTACGGGGGGATAAATCTCGAGGACATAGCCGCGCCGAAGTGCTTCGAGATAGAGGCCGAGCTGGAGCGGGAGCTGGATATCCCGGTGTTCCACGACGACCAGCACGGCACGGCCATAGTGGTCTCCGCCGCGCTGAAGAATGCCCTCAAAGTCGCGGGAAAGCGGCTGGAGGAGGCGCGGATAGTCCTCAACGGGCCCGGCGCGGCCGGGACGGCCATAACGCGGATGCTGCTGGCCCTTGGCGCAGGGGACGTGGTGGTCTGCGACCGCCGCGGGGCCATATACGCCGGGCGCGGGGGGCTGACGCCGCACAAGGCCGCCCTGGCGGAGAGGACCAACCCGCGCGCCGTAAAGGGTACATTGGCCGACGCGCTGAGGGGGGCCGACGTGTTCATAGGCGTCTCCTCCGGCAACCTGGTCACGCCGGAGATGGTGCGCTCCATGGCCGGAGGGGCGATAGTGTTCGCCATGGCAAACCCCACGCCGGAGATAGGCTATGAGGCCGCCAGGGAGGCCGGCGCCTGCGTCGTGGGGACGGGGCGCAGCGACTTCCCCAATCAGATAAACAACGTCCTGGCCTTCCCCGGCGTGTTCCGGGGCGCGCTCTCGGTCCGGGCGAGGGACATAAACGAACAGATGAAGGCCGCGGCGGTGGAGGCCCTCGCCTCCCTGGTGGGGGAGGCGGAGCTCTCGCCCGAGTACATCATCCCGGACGCCTTCGACGCCCGGGTGGCGGAGGCCGTCTCCGCCGCCGTGGCGGAGGCCGCGGTGCAAAGCGGGGTGGCCAGGCTGTGAGGGAGCTGGACTGCGGGGCGATAACCGCGGCCGTGGCCCGGCTGTGCGTGGAGGCCAACCGCCGCCTGCCGCCGGAGGCCGAGAGTGCGCTGAGGGCCGCGGCGGAGGCCGAGGACTGGCCTCTGGCGAGGGGGATACTGGACGATCTGGCGCGGAACCTCGACGCCGCGCGGGAGACCGGCCTGCCCATCTGCCAGGACACCGGGCTGGTGACGGTATACCTGGAGCTCGGCCAGGATGTGCATGTGACCGGCGGGGATTTGAACGGGGCGGTGCAGGAGGGCGTCAGGCGCGGCTACGCGGAGGGCTATCTCCGGAAGAGCGTGGTGCGCGACCCACTCAGGCGCGTGAACGCCGGGGACAACACCCCGGCGGCCATAAACCTGCGCATTGTCCCGGGCGAGGGGCTGAAGCTGACCGTGGCGCCCAAGGGCGCGGGCAGCGAGAACATGTGCCGGGTAAAGATGCTGACCCCAGCCTCGGGGGAGGCGGGAGTCAGGGAGTTCGTGCTCGGCGCGGTGCTCTCGGCCGGTGGGAACCCCTGCCCGCCCACGGTGGTGGGCGTGGGCATAGGCGGGAGCTTCGACTCGGTCGGCGCCCTCGCCAAGGAGGCGCTGCTGCGCCCATTGGGCGAGCCGAACCCGGATGAATACTACGCCGCGATGGAGAGGGAGCTGCTGGAGGAGCTGAACGCCTCCGGCCTCGGGCCGCAGGGCCTGGGGGGGCGCACGACTGCCCTGGCCGTACACATAAACGCCGCGCCGACGCACATCGCGATGCTCCCGGCGGCGGTGTGCATAAGCTGCCACGCCATAAGGCACGCGGAGGTGACGCTGTGAGCGGGATTATGAGGCTTGAGGCGCCGCTGAGCGCGGAGGCCGCCCTCGCGCTGAGGGCCGGGCAGCGGGTGCTGCTCTCCGGGACCATATACACGGCGCGGGACGCCGCGCACAGGCGGCTCTGCGAGCTGCTGGAGAGGGGGGCGGAGCCGCCCTTCCCCCTGGAGGGCGCGGTGATATACTACTGCGGCCCGGCGCCGGCGCCCCCGGGACGGCCGCCAGGCGGGGCCGGACCCACTCCGAGAGACGGCATAGAACGCTACGGCCCCAACGACCTGGTGGGGGGCGGGACGGAAGTGACAGGATCG
>CALWYN010000025.1 GCA_944385755.1 uncultured Oscillospiraceae bacterium | reverse complement strand
ATACTCTTCGCCACGGCCGGCATAGGCTGGGCGACAATAAATGTGAACAGCTACCCCATGGTCGTCGAGCTCTCGCGCGGCTCGGACGTGGGGAAGTACACGGGCTTCTACTACACGGCCAGCATGGCCGCGCAGACCGCCACGCCGATAGTTTCGGGTTTCCTGATGGATAATATGGGCATGACGGTGCTGTTCCCCTACGGCTGCGTGTGCGTGCTGCTGGCGTTCGTCACAATGCTGTTCGTGCGCCACGGGGACAACAGGCCCACGCCGGTGTCGAAGTTGGAGGCTCTCGGCGGGGG
Organism: uncultured Oscillospiraceae bacterium; assembly: GCA_944385755.1. GTDB lineage: Bacteria > Bacillota > Clostridia > Oscillospirales > Oscillospiraceae > Scatomorpha. The sequence goes on along the minus strand of CALWYN010000025.1, from coordinate 6,277 downwards.
AGACGATTGAGAGGTGTCAGGTATGGAGAGACTTACAAAGAGGCTGCCGGACGGCAGCTATGAGGCCGGGGGGCGGGAGCCGGGCGAGATCCTTGCCGCCCTCGGGCGCGTTGAGGATCAGTACGAGAGCCTGGCCGCGGAGCTGGAACTCGTGCGGCGGAATCTAGGCGACCTGTCGCGGGCGGGGAAGGCGCGGAGCGCCACGTACGCCACTCTCGCGGGCTCGCGCTATATGCTCGAGGACATGCTCAGGCGCCTCGACGAGCCGGCGGAGGAGGTGGCGAAGCGCCTCGCCGCCCTCAGGCGCGAGGTGAGCGACCCGGAGGACGACGGCTTCCGGGACGTGGAGGACTGATGAAAAACAGCAGGCTCTTCGGGCTGCTCTATCTGCTTCTCGGCCGCGGCGACATGACCGCGGCCGAGCTTGCAGTGAAGCTGGAGGTATCAGAGCGGACCATAAGACGGGATGTGGACGCCCTGAGCGCGGCCGGCGTGCCGGTGTACATGGAGCGGGGCAGGGGAGGCGGAGTGCGCCTGCTCCCCGAATTCGTCCTCAACCGCTCCCTGCTCACACCGGGGGAGCGGGACGAGATACTGTCCGCGCTGCAGGCGCTGCGGGTGACCGGCGCGTCCGGCGGGGAGCTCCTTGAGCGGCTGGGCGCCCTGTTCGGCGGCATACAGCAGCCCTGGATGGACGCGGATTTTTCAGATTGGGGGAGTTCGCCGGCGCGGAGGGGAGACTTTGAGCTGATACGCCGGGCAATCGTTGAGAAGAGGCCGCTGGGCTTCAGGTATGCGGCCCAGGACGGAGGGCTCAGCGAGCGCGTCGTGGAGCCGGCCATGCTGCGCTTTAGGGGGATGTCCTGGTACCTGCAGGGCTGGTGCCGCCTCAGGCGGGGCTGGAGGGTGTTCAAGCTCTCGCGCATGGAGGGCCTGAGGCTGCTCGACGGGCAGTTCACCGCGCGCGGGGAGGCCCCCGAACCGGGCGTGTCCGGGCCGGGGATGCCGGCGGTGGACGCCGTGCTCAGGTTTGCGCCGTCGGCGGCGTACAGGGTCCTAGAGGAGTTCGAGCCCCGGCAGATAGAGAGGCTGCCGGACGGGGGATTCCTGGTCAGGGTGAGGTGGCCGGCGGGCAGCTGGGGCGCCGGATATGTGCTGGGGTACGGCTCGGCCGTGGAGGTGCTCTCGCCGCCGGCGCTGGCAATGCGGGTGCGGGAGGAGGCGGCCAGGATAGTGGAGAGATACGGCGGCGCGCACGCGGCCGCGGATGAATGAGAGGCGGTGCGGTCTCCGCCACATACGGACAGGGGCGCGCGGCGTGACGGCCGCGCGCCCCGGCCGTCTTTTAAGCTGAACCCGTGCCTGAATTTTTTAAAAGCGGACATAACATGTCCGCTTTCAGGTGCTATGCTTGGGCCACTCACACTGAAGGAGGCGGCTGTATGCTGAACTACGAGGTAATTCACGTGGAAAAGAGGAGCCTGGCGGTGGTTTCGGTCAGGACGGGCAATATGGAGGGCGACTGCCGCGAGAAGATAGGCGCCCTCTGGGGGAGGTACTTCTCCATGGGAGGGGGAGGGGCGGGGCCCTGCTACTGCGTCTACACCAACTACCATATGGACGACGAGAGCTATGACGCCATGGTGGGCTTTGAGACGGAGCACTGCCCGGAGGGCTTCGCCGCGGCGGAACTCCCGGAAGGGGACTACGCCCGCTTCCGCGTACACGGGGACGTCAGAGAGACCGCGGCCGCGGCCTGGCGGGAGATATGGTCGATGCCAATTCCCAGGGCGTACACGGCGGATTTCGAGGTGTACGGCCGGACGGACACGGGCGGGGAGGCCGACATAGAGATATACGTCGCGCTCGCCGAGATATGTCAGAGCTGCGGCATGCCCATGACCAGACCCGAGCAGCACGGCACCGAGTGCGGCGGCGGGGAGAGCAGGGACTACTGCGTATATTGCCGCCGGGGCGGCGAATTCACCTGGGACTGCGGCATGGAGGAGATGATAGAGACAAACCTCCGGCATGCCCCGGAGATGTACGGCGACGCGGACAGGGCCCGAGAGGCCATGCGCCGGTATTTCCCCACCTTGAAACGCTGGAGAGGACGGGCGGCCGGCAGCTGAGAGGAGGGCTTGGATCCGACCGGTGGCCTGACAAGGCTTGACAAGCGGGGCGGAAGTTGCTATCCTGTACGGGAGTTTACGGCCGGGCGAACGCCTTTGCCGGTTCTGCCGGGCCTTTGAAAGAATGGGACACGGGCGTTTTTTCAGTATTGGGAGGGAGAGCATGTTTCGCCAGATGAGGAGGAAGCGGCAGGAGCTGCCGCGGGAGGAGTGCCTGGAAATACTGCGCGAGGGCACCAGCGGCGTGCTGGCGCTGCTGGGAGACGGGGGATATCCCTACGCCGTGCCGCTGAGCTATTTATACGCAGACGGGAAAATATATTTCCACTCCGCCAGGGCCGGGCACAAGCTGGACGCCCTGCGCGGCTGTGACAAGGCCTCGTTCTGCGTCATAGGGCAGGACCTGGTCGTGCCGGAGGAGTACACGACCCACTTCAGGAGCGTGATAGCCTTCGGGCGCATGCGCGAGCTCACCGATGCCGGCGAGATTCGCCGGGCGATAGAGGCCCTGGCGCTCAAGTACGCGCCGGAGGACAGTGCGGAGCGGCGCGCCGCCGCGATAGAGCGGGATTGGGACGCCCTGTGCATGCTCGAACTGGACATAGAGCATCTCAGCGGCAAGGAGTGCATAGAGCTGACAAAGCGGAGAGAAAAATAGCAAAACCGCATATTCAAGCCCGCCGGGGCTGTAAAACTTGTGTATTAGGCCTGCGTTACACAGACGCAGGCCTATTTTTATTTTAAGGAGTGATTGGGATGTACTCTGGTAAACCCTCACGGCTTTTTGCAAAATATGCCCTGCCTCAGATGATAGGGCTGCTTTTCAACTCGGTATACATCATAGTCGACGGCGTGTTCATAGGCCACCGCCTCGGCACCGCCTCCATGGCCGCCGCGGCCGTGTCGGTGCCGCTGGTGGAGATACTGATTGCCCTGGCAATGGCCGTGGCCTCCGGCGCCGGGGTGCTTGGCTCGGGGAATATCGCCCGCGGCGAGGACGAGCAGGCCGTAAAGGTGTTCAACACGGCGGTTGCCTGCGCGCTGGGCATGGGGCTGCTTTTCGCCGCGCTGGGCAACGTGCTGATAGACGCTCTGGCCTCCCTCCTGGGCTCGACGGAGGAGATACACGGGGAGGCGGTGGAGTATATGCGCTATATTGTCACGTTTTCACCGTTTCTGCTTTTGAGTTTTCTGCTCAGCGGTATGGCCCGCAACGACGGGCGGCCGCGGCTGGCCATGACCGCGCTTGTCGTCGGCTCCTGCTCAAATATAGTCCTGGACTATGTGTTCATGTACCCGCTGGACATGGGCATAGGCGGCGCGGCGCTGGCCACGGCGCTCGGGCCGATATTCAGCGTCCTGATACTGCTGCCTCACTTCCTGCTTGGGCGCGGAAAACTGCGGTTCGCTCTGCCGGAGCTCGGGCTGCGCCGTGCCGGGAAAATATATGCGCTGGGCTTCCCGTCCTTTATAATGGAGTTCACCATAGGCATAATCACATTTTTCTACAACTCGGCGATAGTGCGCCACGACTACGGTGAACTTGGGCTGGCGGCCTATCTCGTGATTGGATATCTTATGCTCATAATACTGACCCTGTTCCTGGGTATGGCCGAGGGGCTGCAGCCGGTGTTCAGCTATTTTGCCGGGTCCGGGGAACCGGAGCGCAGCCGCGCGCTGCGGACATTTTCAACAAGGATTTTCCTGGCGCTGGGCGTGGCATGCTATCTGCTCATAGTGTTTTTCTCGCGCGGTTTCTTCTCCATTTTCAGCCCTGACGACATCGTACTGATAGACTTTATGGAGAGCCGGAGCCTCCCATATTTCAGCGGATTCTTCCTGGCGGGCTACAACATACTCATGATATCCTACTGGCAGTCCGGAGGCCTTACGGGGAAGGCCATGGCTGTCTCGCTCTCAAGGAGCGTGATCTGGCTGCCGATACTCATTTTCGTGCTGCCGGCGGTATTTGGGCGTGAGGCCCTGTGGCTCTGCCACTCCCTCGGGGAGGCGCTGACGGCCTGCACGGCGTTCGCGCTGCTGCGCATGTCCGAACCGGGCCCGCGCGGGGCGGGGCGGAGGACACACGCCGGCAGGGAGAAGGTGCTGCGCGGCCGGGACGAAGCGTAGAAGCTCATCGCGCTCACCTGGCCCGCCCGTACAGGGATGGGACGGCCGAAATCAGCACGCCCGCGCTCTCACTGCCCGGCGTAAAACGGCAGCCGCACTGCCCGGAGCCACGGCATGGGGCGCGCCGCCGGAGCGCACAGCAATTGACCACACAATCTCGCCCGAACGCATTCGCACTGTGTGGAAATTTTAAAGGCACGGCGCGGGAAAATGGGCACGGCGCGTAATTCAAGACAAAAGTGCCGCGGCGTGAATTATATAGAAACAGTCCTGAAATCTCACGATTTCAGGACTGTTTTGGTGGAGACTGCTGGACTCGAACCAGTGACCTCCTGCGTGTGAAGCAATAAATTTTCAAAATTAATCGCCGAAAAATCAATACATATGCCCATGTCAAATATGTATTATCCTGCGAATTATCCAAAAGCGGCACGCACAGCGCCTATGTTGGCAGCCGCGCTGCGCTCCATAAGGTGCGTATATATATTGAGCGTGGTGTCCACTTTCTCGTGTCCGAGGAGGTACTGCACCACTTTGACATTCGTGCCGGCGAGGATGAGGCTTGTGGCGTATGTGTGCCTCAAAATGTGCGGGGAGACGGCGAAGTCTATGGTAACTGTGAGCTTGGAATTCGGGATTTTATCTCCGAGCCGCTTTTCCACCGCGACCTTGATTGGCTTACCGGTCGCAGGGTCCTTCCGGATGCGCGTGACTGTGCCGGTCTGCCGGCGCGTGATGGCACGCCAGGAATTGCGGAAGATGGTCTCCGTCCAAGGCTCGCCATTGGAATCGGTGAATAAATAACCGGTTTTATCTTCAGGCTGCAACGGCCTGAGCCAGTCGACAAGCACGGATGGTAGCGGGACCTCACGCCGGGCAGCAGGGCTTTTGAGCTGCTCGGACACATTGGGCCTGTTATGTTCCCAGCGCAGCGCCCTGCGCACCTTGAGGTGTGGCGCGTCTCCTTCGAGCTCGATGCAGTCCCACTTCAGAGCGAGGATTTCTTCACGCCTGAGCCCGGAATAGAGCCCCAGTAGCACAAAGCCCTCTATCGGCAGCCCGTGGACCGTATCAAGCAGGGTTTTCTGCTGAGTGGCGGTGAGGGCGTCTTTCTCCGCGGGCTTTTTCCCGCCCGCTTTGAGGTCAACGCATGGGCTGGCCTTGATAACGCCCTCCTTGTATGCCGCCGTGAAGATCTTCCTCAGCGCACTCACCAGCTTGTCCTGCAGGCTGCGGGAATAGCCTGCCTCGGCCTCCATGAGCGAGTCGATAATATCGGGCGTTATCTCCGACATATGCATCTGGCCAATATAGGGGCATATATGGTTGTTGATGATGTTGGCGTAGTCCTCGCGCCGCTTATAGCTTAAACCACGAGTTGCATTATCATACCATTGTTTTGCGTATTGATACACATATGGATTGGAGGCCAGCTCTTTTGCCGCTTCGATTTCTTCGAGCCGGCGGCGGACTTTTTCCTCGAGCTCCTCGGGTGTTTTGCCATAGACGGGAATCCAGACCCCGCGCTCATCCTTTATTTTTTCCGTGAGGTATTTAGGCATATCAGCTCTCCAGTTCGGCATACTTTGTATGCGTATTGACAAATGAGAAAAGAGTGTTATAATATATGCGTAACTAAAATACAGTTACAAAGGGGGGCGGAAGAAGATGGCCAGGATTGACACTTTGCTGGATAAACTATGTGCCAAACCAACGCCTTCAGACTTCAGGTTCTCGGATTTGCGGAAAGTGATGGCCTCTTTCGGGTATGCAGAGTCCAGCAAAGGCGCAACCTCAGGCTCTCGGGTGAAATTCTACCATCCTGAGACCAAAGCAGTGCTCTTGCTTCACAAGCCACATCCCGGGGACCAGCTGGCAAAAGCGGCGGTTGATTCAGTGGTTAGATTCTTAAAGGAGCATGGTCATATATGAGAAACAGTGATTTGCTGCACTACAAGGGATATTCCGCAAGGCCGGAGTATTCGGCGAGCGACCATATCTTTTATGGGACGATC
>CALWYN010000024.1 GCA_944385755.1 uncultured Oscillospiraceae bacterium | reverse complement strand
CGGCGCATGAAGCTGCCGGGGATGCGGCCCACGGCGTAGAGCTTCTCGTTGAAGTCCACGCTGAGCGGGAAGTAGTCGATGCCGTCGCGCGGGCGGGGGGAGGCGGTGACGGCGACGAGTACGGTGGTCTCGCCGTACTGCACGAGCACGGCGGCGTTGGCGAGCTCGGCCATACGGCCGACTTCCATGCGCAGCGGACGGCCGCAGTAGTCAATCTCGTATACCCTGCGGTTGGGGAATTCCTTGTGAGTGATAATCAAAGCTGTTGGCTCCTTTCTTTTAAGCGGAGCGGGGCCTTTTAGCACTTGACAAAACGCCCAACGGGCGCTTTGTCAAATACTAAAGGGCGCTCCGCAGTTATTACTTGGGGAGGGGCAAATAAAATGTGGGACAATATTAAATTGTCCCACAAATAAAAACCTTCATACCCTTCAGCGGACAGGCGCGGCGCTTCCGCTCACTTGCGGATGCCGAGCTTGGCGATTATGGCGCGGTAACGCTCTATGTCCTTCTTCGCCAGATAGTCGAGAAGACGGCGGCGCTTGCCGACCATCTTGTACATTCCGAGACGGCTGTGGTCGTCCTTCGGGTGCTGCTTCAGATGCTCAGTGAGCTGGCGGATGCGCTCGGTGAGTATGGCGATCTGCACCTCGGGGGAGCCGGTGTCGCCCTCGTGGGTGGCGTTGTCGAGTATAACAGTGGTCTTCTGCTCCTTGGTAATCATGCGAATCATTCCTTTCTGCTTTTATTAATCCGGCGCCCGAGTGGCGGGGGGAAAGGGCCCCCGTGACCCAGTACGCGGACGTGCTATGGTAAGATATCATATATACGGCGATTTGTCAAAGGAAATTTGGGCGCGGCCGGCCGGGGTGGGGGGTGAAGACGCGGTTTTTGTAAAAATGGAGGGGAAATGGGTTTGACGGACGGCGGCGGGGAGGTGTATTATAATGCGTACTGAACAAAGCCCCAGCCTTGAAAGCCAAAGCTTTCAAGCGCAGGGTTTTTGAGCGATTTCGCTCAAAAACCCTGCACCATCCCTTGATGTGGCACACCACATCAGCGGTTTATTCAGCAGACATTAGTATATTCTCCGGGCGGCGTACGCCGCGCCGTGCACGGGCGGAGGCGGAATGCTCATGTTCACTGTCTACCACTTTGTCTGGCTGGCCATATGCCTGCTGCTCATAGCGGCCGCCGCCGTATACCTGCACCGGCAGCGGCCGGAGCTGAGAAAAGTCCTCGGCTTCGCCTGCGCGGTGAGCGTGCTCTCCGAGCTGACCAAGACGTTCAGCGTGATACAGCTCGTCCCCTCCGCCGGAGGGGATATGTATCCGTATATGGAGCTGCAGCACCTGCCGCTGCACCTGTGCTCCATACAGATACTGTTCATCTTCTACACGCGCTTCGCAAAGGACTCGCCGGCCCGGGAGGCCCTGCTGGCCTTCATGTACCCCAGCTGCCTTGTGGGCGCGGCCTGTGCGCTCGCCATGCCGACCATTTTCTCGACCAGCATAGAGCCGGAAGAGGCGTTCACGCACCCGCTGGCATACCAGTTCTTCCTGTACCACACCATGCTCGTGATACTGGGGCTGTATATCCCGATGTCCGGACAGACGGAGATGCGCAGGAAACACTATTTTTCCACGCTGGGGATCCTGGCGCTGCTGGCGTTCGCCTCACTCTACCTCAACTCCATGTTTGCCTCCCCGGTGTATGAGAACGACGAGCTGATCAGTGTGGAGTACACGACGAATTTCTTCTTCACCTACGGCACACCCGTGGGAATAGAGCTGACGGAGCTCTGGCACTGGTACCTGTACCTGGGGGTGCTGGCCGCGCTCGCCGCCATCGTGGTGGCGCTCCTGTATCTGCCCTGCCTGCGGCGGAGGGAGACCGCGGGGAGAGCGCGCCGGACACGCCGATCGGGCGGCGGGGAGAGCGCGGCCGGGTAAATTTGTCCGGGCGGAAACTTTCGCGCGCATTTGCGCGTCCAAACTGCGATAATGGCGTGGAGATCCTCCGCGCCGCATTGAGGTGAGAATTATGGCATCGAACAGACCGAGAAAGAATCCGGCGGGCGCCATAGTGGCGCTGCTGATACTTGTGATGATAGTTATAGCCCTTGTCGTGGTGCTGCGCCAGGGGGACGGCGGTGCGCAGGAGAGCCCCGCGCCGGAGGCGGAGGAGACGGTGAGCCCCTCCGTCTCGCCGGCGGCGGAACCGGAGGCCACGCCTACGCCCACCCCGGCCCCGAGCGAGACGCCCGAGCCCACGCCCAGCCCTGAGCCGACGGAGAGCCCGGAACCCAGCGAGCCGGCGGAGCCCGTGGTGACCGACGCGGAGGGTACCCTGCGCTCGGACACGGGCACGGGGCTGAACATAGTGGCCTACTGGACGCTCTCCTCCGCCGGGAACGGGGAGGCGGAGCTGACGGTGAGGCTCTGCGCCGAGAGCTACAGCCTGCAGACGCGCGAGATATGGCAGGGCGCGTCGCTGGAGATAGGCGGGGCGAGCTATGAGTTCGACACGGGCTCTGTGGACTATGAGGGCCCCGGGATGGGCGAGAACGAGCTCGGCGAGCTGAGCGTGACCCTCCCGGCGGACATCTTCCCGGCCGCGGCGAGTGTGAGCTGGCATTTCCAGGGCAGCTACGGCGGCGAGGA
>CALWYN010000023.1 GCA_944385755.1 uncultured Oscillospiraceae bacterium | reverse complement strand
ACTGGATATGGCATATTCCGCATTATATGGAGATGAAAACAGTGCGGCTGTGCTCGCCGGGGAGGCTGAGGAACAGACAAGACGGGCCTCCGGCTGGGCGCCCGAGCTCTCGGAGGCGGCGGGCGATATTGAGAGCGCCAGGCTCACCCTCGAGGACGCGGCGGAGAGAATACGCGAGCTGCGCGATAGCCTGGATTTCTCGCCAGAGGAGTACGACGAACTCGAGACGCGCCTGGCCCTGCTGCGCCGGCTCGAAAAAAAATACGGGACGGACGAAGCGGGCCTCATAGAGATACTTGAGGAGAGCCGCCGGGGGCTGGAGGAGTTGGAATACTCGGATGAGAGACGGGAAAAGCTCTCTGCCGAACTTGAGAAATGCGAAAAGGCGGCGTACAATGCCGCAATAGAGCTGTCCAAAAAGCGGGCAGCGGCGGCAAAGGAGCTGCAAAAACGCATACAGGAAGGGCTGCGTGAGCTCTCCATGCCGTCGGTGAAATTTGTGACCGAGATTACGCCGCAGTCGGGAAAGCCCGGATTTGACGAGACGGGCTGCGATGAGGTGCGCTTTCTCATGAGCGCGAACGCCGGCGAGGCGCCGGGCAGGATATCCAAAATTGCCTCAGGCGGCGAGCTCGCCAGGATAATGCTCGTGATGAAGGACGTGCTCAGCGAGCGCGACAAGGTGGACACTCTGGTGTTTGACGAGATCGACGAGGGTGTTTCCGGCATAGCCGCACAGAGAGTGGCGGAAAAGCTGTCGCGGCTCTCGCGCCGCAAGCAGGTCATATGCGTAACGCACCTGCCGCAGATAGCGGCCATGGCGGATACGCATTTCCATATAGAGAAGCGCGAGCGTGAGGGGAGAACCTACACGGCTGTCACCTCGCTGGACCGCGAGGGACGGATAAGGGAGATCGCACGCCTGCACGGCGGTGATAATATCACGGACACCACGCTGGCGAGCGCGGCCGAGCAGCTCGACGCGGCCGACGCATATAAGGAAGGAGAGATAGCATGACCTATGGTGAAAAAGCGGCTGAACTCAAAGAGACCTTAAACTGCGGTCAGAGCGTCATTGTGGCGCTGGCCGATCTGGCCGGAATAGATGAGGCCATGGCCATGGCGCTGGCCACCGGACTGGGCGGCGGACTGCGCTGCGGAGAGGCCTGCGGCGCTTATACCGGCGCGGTACTGGCGCTGGGCCTGACAGTCGGCGCCGATGGCCAGGGCAAACCGGGGGGCCCGATGGCCGAGACGCTTAAAAAGTTCTCCGGAGAATTCAAGGAGCAGTTTGGCGCCATACGCTGTAACGATTTGCTGGCGCAGAACGGCTGCGACCACGCCATATGCAGCGGGCTGTGCGCCTGGTGTGCCGACGAGGCCGCCAGAATAATAGAGGGCAAATAATGGAGCCGGGACTGTCCTTTCCAGAGTGGTGGCCTCCATAGATTTAACATCAGTGGGAACCGGGGCGTCCTGAATACGCGGCATAAATGCCGCGATACATCCTCACCCGCCTCGCCGTGGATCTGCATATCCTTCACTTCCACGCAGGTGCGAAAGTTGAGGCATTCTGTCACGGTGCAGATTAAGTCCTCCCTATACCGGGGAGGCGTCGGCACGCCGGCGGGGCAGGACAGAGGGATGCCCAATGAATAAAGCTGCTGTGCTGATTGCCGCCACCGCGGTGATGGGCGTCTTGCGGGTGCTCTGGTGTTCCTGGTGCAATATTGTGTTTAAAACCCATTGAGAATAGAAAAATCGAGGCGGGCTCGATGGTCCCTTGCTGCCCGGGGCGCGGCCTCCCCGCTGTGCGGGGAGAGGGGACGTCGAAGCATAATGCCCCGTATCCGGGGGATGGACTTTCCCCGGAAATATTAAATAGGGAGTCAGATCGATGCAGATTTTTGAAGAACTCAAAGCCAGAGGGCTGATAGCCCAGCTGACGGACGAGGAGGAGATTCGCGACCTTATAAACGCCGGGAAGGCGACGTTCTATATCGGCTTCGACGCGACGGCGGACAGCCTGCACATCGGGCACTTCATGGCCCTGAACCTGATGCGGCGCCTCCAGCTCGCGGGGAACAGGCCCATCGCACTGCTCGGCGGCGGAACTACCATGGTAGGCGATCCCTCGGGCCGCACGGATATGCGGCAGATGCTCACGCAGGAACAGATACAGGCCAACGCCGCGAAGTTCAAAGTTCAGATGAGCAAGTTCATAGATTTCTCAGAGGGCAGGGCCCTCATGCTCGACAATGCGGAATGGCTGCTCAAGCTCAATTATATAGAGCTCCTGCGCGATGTGGGAGCGTGTTTCTCTGTAAATAATATGCTCCGCGCCGAGTGCTACAAGCAGCGCATGGAAAAGGGCCTGAGCTTCCTTGAGTTCAACTACATGATCATGCAGAGCTATGATTTCTACCACATGTACAAGGAGTACGGCTGCGTTATGCAGTGCGGCGGGGATGACCAGTGGTCCAATATCCTCGGCGGCACCGAGCTGATACGCAGGAAACTGGGCAAAAACGCCTATGGCATGACCATTACGCTGCTGCTCACCAGCGAGGGCAAAAAGATGGGCAAGACCCAGGCGGGAGCCGTATGGCTCGACCCCGACAAGACAAGTCCCTACGACTTCTATCAGTACTGGCGGAATATAGACGACGCGGATGTCATGAACTGCCTGCGCAAGATGACTTTCCTGCCGCTCGAGCAGATCGACGAGATGTCCACCTGGAAGGATGCCAAGCTCAACGAGGCAAAGGAGATACTAGCCACCGAGCTCACCGCCCTTGTGCACGGCGAGGAGGAGGCCAGGAAGGCCAGAGACGGCGCCAGGGCCATTTTCGGCGGAGGCAACGCGGCAGAACACATGCCGGAAACTGAGCTCACCGAGGACGACCTTACCGATGGTTCGGCGGACATACTCGCGCTGCTTGTCAAGTCCGGACTCTGCGCTTCGCGCAGCGACGCCCGCCGCAATGTGCAGCAGGGCGGCGTCACCGCCAATGATGAGAAAGTCGATGATATCGCAAGGACCTTCACAGCAGAAGAGCTCAGGGCCGGCGTGGTGCTCAGGCGTGGCAAAAAGAACTATAATAGAGTCATACTGAAGTAAAACCGGGGGGCGGCATTTGCCGCCCCCTCAACAATATGCCGGATGAAATTAAGTTTAACGCAAGCAACCGGGCAGATCGGGGAACTATCACGTCCCAGGGCCGTCATTTAAGATAGTTATGTGAATGGGGGTGCTTCCATGAAACGGAGGATTGCATTCTGCCTCGCGGTATTCCTGCTGCTTGCCGGCTGCGGCGGGCAGCCGGCAGAACCGCCGGTTGAGACGGCGGAGTCCGGAGAGCTCTCCTGGGTGGGTGAGGGACAGAGCTATGTGCTCGATCTGCCGCCGGATACGCCGTACCTCAGCATCTCCGGGTGCATTTGCTATGAGAATGAGGATGTATATGCGCTGAACTATGTACAGGTGCCGGGAGCGGACACGGTCAGCATGACGAAAAACGGCGAAGTCCTGTTTGAGCTGGAGCTTTCGGACGCTATTTTCATGAAAAAGGCCGGAGAGAGTTTCTGGATAGTCGCCGGGGAGGAAGGAGAGACGGCGGCAAGGCTTTATTCCTCCGCGGGGGAACTGATAGCCTCTGTGCCCGTCGGCGCCCGTCCGGAGGACGCACTGACGGACGGCGAGGGACTCTGGCTGGATATGGGCGGGATAATCCTGCACATCC
>CALWYN010000022.1 GCA_944385755.1 uncultured Oscillospiraceae bacterium | reverse complement strand
AGAAGCAGGTCGAAGCCCCTGTGGAACTGCTCGGGAGTTATGTCGAAAACGGATGTCGGGACCCGCTCGCCGGCGCAGTTTATGAGCGTGTCGAGCTCTCCTTCGAAGGTCTTATTCACGAATTCGCAGGCGCTCTCTATCTCAGCGGCGTTGAAGAGATCGCACTTGCAGGGGATAAAACGCTCCCCCAGGCCCTCGGTGTCCCTGAAATCCCTGCCTATACCCACCACCGTCGCGCCGCGCTCCAGGAGGAGCCTGACCGTGGCGAGCCCGATACCGGAAGTTGCTCCGGTGACGACCATTTTGTAGTTCGTAAACATGTCTTTCCTCCTTTGGGTTTAGCCGATGCCTCTGAGAAACTCGATAATTACTTTAAACGTGGCGTCCGCGTCCTCAATCGCGGTCATATGCCCGAGCCCCTCAAAGATGTGCAGTTTTGCTCCCGGGACATTTCTGGCTATGGCCTTTGTGAACTCCACCAGCGCGTAGTCCAGCTCCCCGGCCATGGCGAGCACAGGGAACTTCAGCTCGGAGAGCTGGCGGGCCCTGCGGTCCGTGTCGTTGAACTTAAAGCCCTCGGCAAAATCGGCCGTGTAGTCCAGCACATTTGTGTCGTAGAGTTCGCGGGTCCAGCGCCAGCAGCGTTCCGGCTCGCTGTTTCTCAAAAATCCCTGGAAGAATATGCCCAGGGGGTGGTGGTCCGTATCCGCCTCCAGCGCGCTCATCATATTTCCGAATCCACCCACGCTCTTGAGCCAGGCGCAGTTGTCCTTCCCGGGGTTTGTTTCCATGGGCGGTATCGGCTTGTCGTCCCATTCGGCCGAGGCATACTCCGGCACCAGGGCCGTGGAGGAGGCGGTGTCAGAGGCCATCATGGAGAGCAGCCTTTCCGGGTGTGTGACGGCATATCTGCACCCCACCATTCCGCCCGTGGCATGGGTGAGCAGATGGAACTTCCCGGCCCCCATGTAATCCGCCACCGCGGATATATCCTCCACTATCGCCTCAATGCTGTAGTCCGGCTCGCTGCCCGGGAAGCTCTTGCCATGCCCGCGCATATCCATGTCGGCCACGCACCAGCCCTCCGCGGCCAGCCGGGCGGAGATCCCCGTCCTGGCCCAATAGCCGCTGTTCTCTATCCAGCCATGCGTGGTTATGATCAGCGGGTCATTCCTGTGCCCGGTTATATCAAAATACACCAGTTGTCCGTTTTCTCTCTCGATAAAAGGCATGGTTCACCTCCTGCGCTCACGGGTTGAAGCCGTAGGCCGCTTCAAATCCGTCGCTTATCGCCTCCGCGATTCTGCCGGGAGCGCGCCTGTTCTCGCCTATTGTTATCACGTTCTCAAAATTCTTATCAAAGAGCTCGATGACATCGTCGCGCTTCCTCAGGCCTGCGGCCAGCACTATGTAATCCGCCGCTATCTCCACCCGGCTCTGGTCGTCCGTCTTCGTGAACACCGCTCCGTCCGCGGTCACTTCGCTCAGCATGTGCCCGGGCAGCTTGGTGGGATTGTCCAGATGGTGCTCTATGTCGCGCAGCATCACATTGAACACGCCCATGCCAATCTCCGGGAGCATATCCGCTATGGTCAGGGCCGTCACCTTGCCGCTGTGGGTGAGCATCTCCGCCGCCTCCAGGCCGGTGAGCCCCCCGCCGACAAGCACGACATTCCCGGATACCTCGCGCTTCCCGGTTATGTAATCGTTGACCTGCACCACTTTTTCGCTGTCTATGCCCGGCACCTGGGGTATGAACGGCGCCGCACCCCCGGCCAGGAACACCGCAACCGGGTCCAGAGCCTTCAGGACATCCACAGTGGCCTTCGTGTTCAGTTTCACATGGACTCCCGCGCGCTCTACCTCCGCCTCCAGGACGTTTTTAAACTTTGTCAGCTTGTCCTTATACGGCATGGTCTTGTCGGCCAGATTCATAGAGCCTCCGAGCTCGGAGCTCTCGTCATAGAGCGTCACATCAAAGCCTCTCTGGCCCAGGACCACGGCGGCCTCCATGCCGGCCGGGCCTCCGCCCACCACGGCGACGCGCCGGCCTCCGCCGTTTTTCTCCGGGGGCTCGCGGTATGCCACGGCCTTGCCCACCTTCGGGTTGATGCTGCAGCGGGCGTGGGCGACTATGCCCTCCGACTCGAGACAGTAGCAGCAGCTGAGGCATCTCCTTATCTCCCTGTCGCGCCCCTCTCTGGCCTTGCGGCACCACTCCGGATCCGCTATCTGTGCGCGCCCGACCGCGACGAAGTCGCTGACGCCCTCCTCAAGCAGCTGCTCGGCAAATTCCGGGTCCTTTATGGTGTTCGTGCCTATGACGGGGATGGAGACGGCCTGCCGTATCGTGTAGGCGTCGTTTTTGCGCCAGCCCTGTTCGAAGGAATAGGGCTCGCAGGCTGTCTCGTTGGAGAAGTAGTTGCTGCAGCTGACGTTTATGGCGTCTGCCCCGTTCGCCTCGAGCATCTTTGCCACCTCGACCGCCTCCGGCAGCTTGAAGGTGTTCTCATGCATGTCGTCGTATTCGCTCGCGTTCAGCCTCACGCTTACCGGGAAATCCCTGCCGCAAGCCGCCTTTATCCCGGTCAGTATCTCTACCAGCAGCCTGGCCCGGTTTTCGAGCGAGCCGCCATACTGGTCCTCCCTGCGGTTGAAGTAGCCGCTCAGGAACGACGAGAGCAGATATCCGTGGGCAGCGTGTATCTCGACGCCGTCAAATCCGGCCAGTTTGCAGAGGAAAGCCGTCGTTATAAAGCCGTTTTTGATCTCGGTGATCTCCTCGAGCGTGAGGGGATGGGGAACTATGCCCGACAGGCCCGGCACATCGCTGGGGCCCACAATGTATCCGTTGTTGAAATCCGGCGAGAGGTTCACGCCGCCATGGTTGATCTGGGCGAACATCTTTGTCCCGTACCTGTGTACTCTGGCCAGCATGGTCTCATACACGATCGTCTCCATCGGGTTTGCCCGCAGCTCTTTGGGCACAAGGACCCCGTGCTTGGGCTCGACGCCGAAACACTCGGTTATTATCAGGCCGCAGCCGCCCTTCGCCCTCTCCTCGTAGAAGAGCATCATCTCTTCCGTGGGCAGATTGTCACTGCCTCCGAAAATCGTGGTCATTGCTGGCATGACCACACGGTTCTTTATCCGGCAGTTTCCGATGTAGCCATGCTTGAAGAGTTCTTTGTACATAGCGTTCCCTCCTTCTGAATTTTGTGCACAATGTTCAACTGTACCCGGTTTAATCCTAGACCCGCCTGTAACAATTGTAAATCGTCAAAAAAACATCAATTTTTAATTGTCCAACTGTTAACAATATGTTGTTGGATTCGCGCACATCCCCCGCCTATTGTGGAATTCTCGGTAAAACCGGCCCGAATGTCCCACGGCACATGCGCAACATGCACAAAATGCGAAATCAGCTGTTGGGCAATCCGACGGCAGCTGAATTCTGTTTCCCGGTGCCTGGAATTAAACGGATCCGCGCCCACTCCACGGCCCGGCTGCCGGGGCATGGACAGGCGCCGCATATCCGCGCCACGGCGGTCCCAATGCGCAGGAGAGGCGCCACCTATCGGGGGCGCCTCTCCGTATGCCATGTTTTCCTCGCCATGCGGCGATCCGAAATTGGTCATTTTTTTGTGCGAGCCCTTGTGTCGGGGGACCTGCTCAAGGTTTCAAATATGGCGTATGCCGCAAAGATTGTACAAAACAGCCCGAATGGCGCGGTCAGGCCCAGGGATATGGGCAAATACCCGAATATGCAGGCGACCGCCAGGACAAGCAGGACATAGGGCGCCTGCGTCTTCATGTGCGCTCTCAGCCCGCAGCCGCACACGCTCGCGGATATCACCGACGTGGGGGCATGCGGGGAGCACAGCGCGCCCGCCAGTGAGCCGGACATTGCGGCCGCGGTGGCCATCGTGTAATATATCGCCTGTTCGGAGGCCAGCCATCCCGCCGGTATCGCCGCCGGCAGGACTATCGCGAGCGGGATAAGCGGGTTCCCGGCCAGGAAGGCGAGCAGTGCGGAGATGATAACGGTCACAAGCGGCAGCAGCCAGAGGGGAAGATTCTCGTTTATCAGGCCGCCAATTGCCTCAAAGGGCGCCGGCCCGGACAGCGCGAGATAGATGAGCAGCACGGAAATCAGCATCACCGGCAGGGAGCGGTCGGCCTTAACGGGCAGAACCCCGGAGAGTGCCTGCGCATTGCCCGTGGCCAGCATTAATATGGCGGCGGACACCAGCATGGCGGCAGAGGATATCAGCATCGAGAGCGGGACTCCCAGACCGAATGCCAGTCCGGCGGCCAGCGCCAGAGCGGCCAGGGCCGTGGGCACGATGAGCCGGCAGAGGCCGGCGCCGCTCATCTCCGAGCCGGAGATGGCCTTCAGCTCCTGCACGCTGCAGGTTTTCCGGCTCTCCAGCTCTGCTTTGAGTATGCCTCCCGTATCCCGGAGTTTCAGCGCCGACATTATAAGCACAACGGCCATGCAGATTGGGAAGTATAAGAAAACCAGAGTGGTTCCGAGGAAATCCGCGGCGTTCACCGCCTGCCCGCCCGCGCTGTCGAGCCCCATTCGGGCAAACTCCAGTATGGGTTCAACGCAAAACGCTGTACAGAGCAGCCAGCGGACAGTGACAGAGGAGGCGTTGACGAGGAAGGCCGTCTTTTCTCTGGAGACACCCAGCTTTTCCCCCGCCCTGGCACAGAGCCCTCCCGAGACCAGGCAGCCGAGTTCAGGCACTGCCGAAAACAGCACGGACAACACGCAAATGGCCGCAAAGTATCCTCTGCGGCTCTGTGTCCTGTTCAAAATCACCTGCAGGATTACCCTGTCTGCCCCACCCAGCACGAGCAGCCTGACGGCAAAATACGTCAGGATAAGCGAAGCCGCCGCGGCCGGCACATCATATCCGGCCGAATAGCTCCACCCATCGCCCGCCTCAAATGAGACGTACATAATGGAGGCGGAGGCAAACGCCGTTATGACGGCGGGCCACACCGTCCCCCTGGCGAAGATGCACAGCGCGAGCGCGGCCGCCAGGGTGAGAGCGGCCGTATAGGGGAGCGAGGATGCAATGCCTGAGACCTTCAGCACGACGGAGGCTGCCAATACGGCCACGCACAGCACAGCCTGGACGATATCATGTTTTGCAAATCTTTTGGACATCACTGCAGCTTCTCCCAACTTTCTCAAGAATGCGCGGCTCTCCGGTCGGCGCAGAGCCGGCGTATAATCTGGCCGCGCCGGGGATTTAATTCCCAATCCGGGAAAGCAGGCGCGGCCGGAAACAGATATGCGCGTGCGCGGGGCCGCGCCTGCCCCCCATTGGGGATTAATCAGGTATTCAGATATGCGGCGTCAGAAGCTGAGCGCGGCCTCCACCCTGGGATCGAGCCGCTCGCTCTGTTTCTGTGTGCCGATCGAGACAAACACTCCGACCGCGACCGACAGCATGATGACCCACATATACCAGGGCATCTGCTTGGGATATACGACTCCCATGAGCTGAGTGGTGACAAAGCCGAGTATGTTGCCCACCATTGCCACAAACGCGGCGGCGGTCATGCCCTTGCAGTTTGCCTTTTTCCAGCCGCAGCCTATGATAAACAGCGGCAGGGTTATGCTCATTATGGTGCCCCACCCCAGCGAGGCAATTATGGCGACCGTGTCGCTGCTTAGCGCGGCCATGAGTATGCCGCATATGCCGACGATGATGATTGCGGCGCGGGAGATGTTTATCTTCTGCCTGTCGTTCATCTTTACGTTCAGCGCGCCCAGCAGGTCAATCGCTATGGCGTTCGCGCCGACCGTCATGTACATGCTCGCGCTGGAGATGATGCCCGCCATGATACCGGCGCAGGTGATAACCTGTATCCCAAATCCGAGGTAGCCGATATAGCTCCAGGTGACCTGATCTGCAACGGCAACCGCCGGCACCTGACCGGTCGGCACAAGTATAAGCATAGCGAATGCTATGGACATCGCCGAGAAAGCGACCAGCGCCTGAGAAATGGCCGATGTAAGGCCCGCCCTCGGCAGGTCCTGCGGCTTCTTTACCGCGTACATTCTGGTCAGGGCCGACGGCTGGCAGGCCACGCCGATGACGGGGCACATCAAATACGTGAGAGACTGCACCCCCGTATAGTCGATGCCGAACGCCGTCATCATCATCGGGGAGAATGTCTTGCTGTTTCCGGCGGCGTCCGTGACCGTAGGCGAGGACTCAATTGCCGCCGAGAGGGCCGAAAATCCCCCAAACTCGAACAGGAACATGAAAATGAACACGAAGCCGCAGACAACCATGACGGCCCCCTGGAAGGCCTGTGAGAGCAGGCCGCCGTTCTCTCCGCCTATGGCGACATATATCGTGACGGCCCCGAATATGACCGCGCAGCCCAGGAACTTTGACCACTCCGGGAACAGATAGGTCATAAGTCCGCCGCCGGCCGATATCTGGGCGCCCAGATAGGAGAAGCAGCCGATGAATATCGTGATGGCGTAGAATATCCTCAGTTTGCGCGTGTTGCCGCTGTCCCTGTAGCGCACCTCCAGTATGTCGCCCAGGGTGGAGATCTCCTCAATCTCGGCGATGGCGCGCACCCTTTTTCCGACATAGAGGAAGCCCAGGGAGAAGCAGAAAGACAGATAGGTATATATGGCCATCAGGTTGCCGTTCATATACACGTTTCCGACGGTTCCCACGTAGAGCCAGCCGGAGGCCATGGCCGCCGTGGACGACAGGCCCGTGGCCAGGGGTCCCCAGGACTTCGCGGCGCCCACGAACTGGGCGGCCGTCTTGTTCTTTCTGTTGGCTATGATGCCGAGGACTATGGATATGCCGAGTATCAGGAATATGGCTCCCAGAATGACCGCAGTCTGTGTGGAGTTGAGCGTATTTGTCGTCACGCCGCCTCGGCCCCCTTTCCTATGAGCTTTACGAAATCATCCCACTGTTTTTCCGAGCACCAGTACTGCGAATTGACCGCGAGCCCCACGCTTATCGTCAGGATTCCGCCTATCCAGTAAACCACGTGCATGAAGAAACCCGACGGGTGCTGTCCCAGAATATAGAATGTGGGGGCGGAATCGCCGAAGTGCAGATGGTAGTACACCATGCCCGCCACTGAGATGAGGTAAACTATGAGCCATATCAGCAGCGGATATATAAGCAGCTTTTTGTTCACCCTCCCGTAACTTCTGCAGCCGTTCAGGCACAGGGTAAAGGCCATAAAACCCACTACAAACATCCATGCCCACGCAAAGTCGAGCATGCACGCGGCAACCGCTCCGATCCACCCGATGGCCTGGAATATGGCTATGCCGTCGGATGCCTTATCAGATACTGTCATAACCCAATCACTCCTTTCGTGTTTGATATTGAATCTCTGTGCATACAATTCCGCCCGCTTAACTGACTTGCATGTACCAGCTCCTCTCCCTTCTCTTTTGAAAGTAGCTCTCCGCTCCGGTTGGCCTCCGCCGGGCGGATATACTATCCCTGGTCACACGACGTGCTCCGCCACCATGTCCGCTATCTCGCTCTCCGAGTAGCCCAGCGACCTGAGCACCTCCTCGTTGTGCTGCCCCAGTGTCGGCGCGGAGCCCCTCACATATGGATTGGTCTCCGACATTTTGAAGCTCTGGTTCATTATCCTTATCTCGCCCAGTCCGGGGTCATTCACTGAGGTGAACATATTGCGCGCCTGTGAAAAATGCGGGTTATTCACGACCTGCTCCACGTTCAGTATCGGCCCCCCGGGCAACCCCGCGGCCACCACCAGGTTTCCATTCTCATCCGTCTGGCACCCACTTACACCGCTGTCCCCGGGCCCCTCCGTCAACCCCTGAT
>CALWYN010000021.1 GCA_944385755.1 uncultured Oscillospiraceae bacterium | reverse complement strand
CCCCGTCGTACTTCCTGGCGGCGACCTCGCCCATGAGCTTGTTCATATCCGCGAGATTCTCCGGGAAGCGGACCAGGGAAATCTCAAACAGCCCGTCGTCCAGCGAGACCAGGTTCTGGTCCAGCTTGACGAGCCCGGCGACGGAGGTGGAGTTCGTGACGCCGCCGAAGATGAAGTCCCCCTCCTCTACCCGGCCGTCGAATTCCACACGGGCGGTGTAGTGCGGGAGGTGTGGGAGGCGGTTCATACCCTCCAGCAGATAGGCGAGATGCCCGAGAGCCTGCTTGGACTGCTGGGATGTCTCGTAGCTGACGTCGGTAAACGCGCCGAACGCGGCCACATAGGTGAAATAGCGCCCGCCGCCCATGTCCCCCACGTCCCAGGCGCGGGGTGAGCTCTCCACCATGCGCCGCGCGGCGGCGGCGGGGTCGTTTTTGGGCAGGCGGAGGGTGGTTGCCACGTCGTTCGCCGTCCCGAGGGGGAAGTACCCGAGCGGGGGGCGGGCCGCGTCCGGCAGGCGCATCAGGCCGGTTATCACATCGGAGAGGGTACCGTCGCCTCCCAGGCAGCAGAGCGCGTCAAAGTCCGCGCCCATGCCGGAGGCGAGGTCCACGGCCTCGCCCGCGCGCGTCGTGAATGCGACGGTGGGGGCGTACCCGGCGGAGTAGAGGATGTGCAGCGCCTCGCCCAGGCCCTGGCGGTACATGCCGCGGCCGGCGACGGGATTGACAATGACCAGGAGCTTCTTCATGTCCCCACCTCACATGACGCTCAGATAGCGTTCGCCCGTGTCGGGCAGCAGGCAGACCACCCAGCCCTCGCGCAGGTCCCCGCGCGCCGCCGCCGACCTGGCCGCGAACGCGGCCGCGCCGGAGGAGACGCCGCAGAGCAGGCCCTCCGTGCGGGCCAGGGCGCGCATGGCGGCGAGGGCGTCGCCGTCCGTCACGGTGATAACCTCGTCGTATATGCCCGTGTCGAGTGCCCGGGGAACGAAATTGGCGCCTATGCCCTGGATGGCGTGCGCGCCGCTCCGGCCCTCGCTGAGCAGCGGGGAGGAGGCGGGCTCCACGGCGATTACGCGGATATCCGCGTCGCGCTCCTTCAGGTACCGGCCCACGCCGCTGATCGTGCCGCCGGTGCCGACGCCGGCCACAAAGGCCGCTATTTTCCCGCCGGTGGCCTCCCAAATCTCCGGACCGGTGGTCTCGTAGTGCGCGCGGGGGTTCGCGGGGTTTTCAAACTGGCCGGCGATGATGCTGCCGGGGTTGGCGGCGCGGAGTTCCTCGGCCCGCCTGACGGCGCCCGACATGCCCTCCGCCCCCGGAGTGAGCACGACTTCGGCCCCGTAGGCGGCGATGAGCCTGACGCGCTCGGCGCTCATGCTGTCCGGCATGACTATCGCCGCGCGGTAGCCCAGCACGGCCGCGAGGGCCGCCAGGCCTATGCCGGTGTTGCCGCTGGTGGGTTCGATGATAAGTCCGCCGGGGTGCAGCTCGCCCCGCCGCTCGGCGTCGCGTATCATGGACAGGGCCGCGCGGTCCTTGGCGCTGCCTGTGGGATTTTGCCGCTCGAGTTTGGCCGCGACGGGCAGCCCCTCCGCGTAGCGGCCCAGGCGGACGAGCGGCGTGCCGCCTATGAGTTCCGTTATGTCGTTGAAAATGTGCTGCTGCATAGACGCCTCCTGGATAAAAAGCATTGAAAAATCCGTTTAACGTGAGTATAATACATTATCACGGTCAAGGCAACAGTCAAAGCGCGGCTTTTGTTCATGGGGCGCCGCCGCGGAAAAATGAGGAGTGAAGCAGATGAAGAGGCAGAGAATTTCCGGGATATACGCAGATGCCCAGAGCTTTTCGGGCGCGGAGCTGACGGTGTGCGGCTGGGTGCGCACCGTGCGCGACATGAAGAACTTCGGCTTTGTCGAGCTCAACGACGGCTCCTGCCACAAGAGCCTGCAGGTGGTGCTGGACCGCGCGTCGCTCGGCAACTACGACGAGATCGCGCACCAGAACGAAGTCGCGGCGCTGATAGTCCGCGACACGCATGTGCTGACGCCGGAGGCCAAGCAGCCCTTTGAGCTCAGGGCCGCCTCCATAGAGGTCGAGGGGACATCCACCAGCGACTATCCCCTGCAGAAAAAGCGCCACAGCGTGGAGTTCCTGCGCACGATACAGCATCTCCGCCCGCGCACGAACCTCTTCTCCGCCGTTTTCCGCGTCCGCAGCGTGGCCGCGGCGGCTATACACGAGTTCTTCCAGTCCAGGGGCTTCGTATATGTCCACACCCCCATAATCACGGCCAGCGACTGCGAGGGCGCCGGGGAGATGTTCGAGGTGACCACGCTCGACCTCAGTGACCCGCCGCGCACCGAGAGCGGCGAGGTGGACTACAGCCAGGACTTCTTCGGCAGGCGGGCCAGCCTGACAGTCTCCGGCCAGCTCAACGCGGAGAACTTTGCCATGGCCTTCGGGGACGTGTACACCTTCGGCCCCACCTTCAGGGCCGAGAAGTCCAACACCCAGCGGCACGCCGCCGAGTTCTGGATGATAGAGCCGGAGATGGCCTTCGCCGACCTGGCCGACGACATGGACAACGCCGAGGCGATGATCAAATACGTCATAAACCGCGTTCTGGAACGCTGCCCGCAGGAGATGGAGTTCTTCAACTCCTTCGTGGACAAAGGCCTGCTGGAGAGGCTGCGCCACGTCGCCTCCAGCGACTTCGGGCGGGTCAGCTATACGGACGCGGTGGAGATACTGGAGAAAAATAACGACAAATTCGATTTCAAGGCCTACTGGGGCTGCGACCTGCAGACCGAGCACGAGCGGTATCTGACCGAGCAGGTCTTCAAAAAGCCCATCTTCGTCACGGATTACCCCAAAGAGATAAAGGCCTTCTATATGCGCCTCAACGACGACGGCAAGACCGTCGCCGCCGCGGACTGCCTGGTGCCCGGCATCGGGGAGCTGATCGGCGGAAGCCAGCGCGAGGAGCGGCTCGACGTGCTCACCGCGCGAATGGACGAGCTGGGGCTCAACCGGGACGACTACTGGTGGTACCTCGACCTGCGCCGCTACGGCACCTGCCGCCACGCCGGCTACGGCCTGGGCTTTGAGCGGCTGATAATGTACCTGACGGGGGTGGCGAACATCCGCGACGTGCTCCCGCACCCGAGGACGCTGGGCAGCGCGGACTTCTGAGCCACCCGGCGGCCGGCGGGAACGTGTGTAAAAAACGCCGTGTGAGCGACAGCTCACACGGCGTTTCTGCGCGCCGGCGCGGGAAGCGGGGGCGCAGTCCGCAGCGCGCCCCCCGCCGGGAGCGCCCCGCCCATGCCCGGGCGGAGACAGGGTGAATTTTCCTTGCTTTGGGACCAATATACCACAGAGGCCCGTACTTTTCAAGGCTTTGGGGCCGGAGATGGAGCTCTGTGAGCCCGCGTAATCAGGAGCCGCGGCGCGCCCACGGACTGCCGCCGCGCAGCTCGCGCTCGTCGAGGGCCTCTAGCAGCAGCGAGTAGAGCATGGCGCAGATTGGCACGCCGAGCAGGGCGCCTGTGACGCCGGCGATGTTCCCGCCGACCAGGACGGCGCTGAACACGGCGACGCCGGGCAGGCCGACGGATTTGCCGACCACGCGGGGATATATGAAGCTGCCCTCCAGCTGCTGGAGGCAGAGAATGAACACGAGGAAGAGCAGGGCCTTCAGCGGGCTGGTTATCAGTATCAGAAACGCGCCGATGAGCTCGCCGATGAACGAGCCGACCAGGGGGACGAGGGAGGTGACCCCGATGACCACGGATATGACCTCCGGATACGGGAACTGGAAAATCCTCATGCCTATATAACAGAGGACGCCGAGTATCAGCGAGTCCATGAGCTGGCCGGCGATGAAATTGGCGAAGGTTTCAGAGGCCATATTGGCTATGCGCACCAGGCTGCCGGACGCGCGCTGAGGCAGGAAATTTGTGATAACCCGCCTGGCGAAAGCGCAGACGCGCTCCTTTTCCGCCAGGACGTAAATGGCTATGATGAGGCTGAACAGGGAGTTCACGAGCGCGCCGACCACGGAGGTGCCCACGTTTGTGGCCGTGCCGATGATATCGTCAAAACGGTCGATTATGCCGTCGAGAAAGCTGTCTATCGCGCTCGCCCAGTCGATTTCTATATTGAAGAGGTCGCCGGACTGGAGATTGAACCTGGCCAGCTGGGCCTCAATCCAGCCGATGAGCCGCTCCACATAGCCGGGCAGGCTGTCCGCCACGACCACGAGCGTCTCCATAAGGCGCGGCAGCAGCACGAGGAACAGTATGACTATGACGCCCAGGGTTATCAGCAGGGCGCATACTATGGAGAGCGGGCGGCGCAGGCGGCGCACAAGCGGCCTGCGGTCCTCCGACAGCCCGTAGAACGCGCGCTCCTCGAAGAGCTTGAGAGGGACGTTGAGCACAAAGGCGATTGCCAGGCCGGTTATGACCACGCTGAACACGTTCCACACCGAGCGCACGGCGAGATAGAGCGCGCCGAGATTCTGCGCCGCGGTGAAAAGGGCCACGGCGAAGGTGATTATCAGCAGGATGGTCCGTACAGTCTTTTTGTCCAGCTTCAAGCGAGCGTCCCCTCCCAGTTCACGGTCGTGTTTCTATAATACCCATAATACACCGACTTTTACTCTGAGGCAAGCCCCGGACTGCGCAGGCTGCGCCTTGAGGCCAGGCTGCGCCTGGAGGCAGAGCGCGCACGGGCGTGAGAGGTGGACGCAGGGCGGCGGCCCGCGCCGAAAGCCGGCCGCCCCCGGAGACCGGACTGCGCCTTGAGGCCAGGCTGCGCCTGGAGGCAATTCGCGCACGGGCGTGAGAGGTGGACACGGGCGGCGGCCCGCGCCTGCGGGCAGTTGGGCGGGCGGCGCAAAAAGCCCCCGGGTTTCCCCGGGGGCGATTCTGCGGCTATTCTGTTTCGAGGGAGGTGAGCGGGATGAGCGTCGCGTCCTCCGGTGCGAAGGTGAGCGTCACGCGGTCGCCGGCCGTCAGGATGGCGGCCTCGGGGCAGTCGGCGGCGCTTATCGTATACCAGGCGTCGTCCCCCTCGAGGGAGATATAGAAGAGCGTATTGCCGTCTATTACCGCGCTGCGCAGCTCGGCCACCCGGCCGCTGACGCTCTCGGTGTTGGACACCGGGACATCGGCGGAGATGCCGCGCCCTGCGAGGAGGTCGATGTAGTTCTCGACACACTCCTCCACGGTGCTGC
>CALWYN010000020.1 GCA_944385755.1 uncultured Oscillospiraceae bacterium | reverse complement strand
GAGCTGCTGCCCATAACGGAGTACCCCTACGACGGCAGCTGGGGCTACCAGGTCACGGGCTTCTTCGCGCCGACGAGCCGCTACGGCACGCCGCAGGACTTCATGTACTTCGTGGACAAGCTCCACTCCGAGGGCATAGGCGTCATCATCGACTGGGTGCCCGCGCACTTCCCGAGGGATGAGCACGGCCTGCGCATGTTCGACGGCGCGCCCTGCTACGAGGGCGACGAGCGCCGCATGGCCGAGCACCCGGACTGGGGCACCATGATCTTCGACTACTCAAGGCCGCAGGTGCAGAGCTTCCTCACCTCCTCGGCCATGTTCTTCTTCGACAAGTACCACGTGGACGGCATACGAGTGGACGCGGTGAGCAGCATGCTCTACCTTGACTACGGCCGGCGCGGCGGCGAGTGGACGCCCAACAAGGACGGCGGCAACATAAATTACGGCGCGGTGGACTTCCTGCGCAAGCTCAATTCGACCGTCCTCACGGCCTACCCCGGCGCGCTGACGATTGCCGAGGAGTCCACTGCCTTCCCCCTCGTCTCCCGTCCCCCCGAGGCCGGAGGGCTGGGCTTCATGTTCAAGTGGGACATGGGCTTCATGCACGACACCCTGGACTACATGGCCATGGACCCCTATTTCAGGAGCTACAACCACAACCGCCTCACCTTCTCCATGATGTACGCCTTCTCCGAGAACTTCATCCTCGCCTTCTCGCACGACGAGGTCGTCCACGGCAAGGCCTCCATGGTCAACAAGATGTGGGGCGACTACGACACCAAGTTTGCCTCTCTACGCGCGCTCTACGGCTATCAGTTCGCCCACCCCGGCAAGAAGCTCATGTTCATGGGCGGCGAATTCGCGCAGTTCATAGAGTGGAACTACAAACAGCAGCTCGACTGGATGCTCCTCGACTTCCCCAAGCACCGCGGGATGCTCGACTATGTGCACGACCTGAACCACATATATACCTCCACGCCCGCCCTCTACAGGATAGACGACTCCTGGGACGGCTTCACCTGGCTCAACGTGGACGACAGCGCCCGCAGCAGCGTCGCCTTCATGCGCAAGGCGTCCCGCTCCCGCTCCTACCTGGTGTGCGCCCTGAATTTCACCCCCGTGCAGTACGACGACTTTGTGATTGGCCTCCCCCGCCGGGGCAAGCTCACCGAGCTCATCAATTCCGACGATGTGAAGTACGGCGGCTCCGGAGTGCACAACAGCGCCGAGATATCCTCTGAGGACGAGAAGTTCGCCGGACTGCCCTTCTCGGCCAGGATAACCCTGCCGCCCATGTCCGCCGTCTGGTTCAGGTTTGTGCCGGAGCCCAGGCGCAAGAGCGTCCGGAAATCCGGGTCCGCCCCCGCCAAATCCACCCCCAGGGGCAGGAAGAAGAGATAATTATACACGCCCGCTGCACATTTTTGCGAAAGGACTGATTCACTGTGAAACGAGAATTTCAGCAATTGCTTTTAGACAAGGGCTGGGACCGCCTGCCGCGCGTCCTCATAGCCAGCGCGGAGTGCGCACCCATCTCCAAGACGGGCGGCCTCGCCGACGTGGTGGGCACCCTGCCCAAAAGCCTGGCGGATCTCGGCATAGACGCCCGGGTGATAACCCCTTACCACCGCTGCGTCAAGGACAAATATCACGACCAGGTGGAGCACATGTTCAGCTTCTCCGTCGATCAGGGCTGGCGCAGCCAGTACGTGGGGATAGAGAGGCTCGTACTGGACGGCCTGACGATATATCTCGTGGACAACGAGTACTATTTCGGGGACAAGATCTACCGCGGCGGCATACCCGAGGGCGAGCAGTACGCCTTCTTCACCCGGGCCGTGCTGGACGCCATCCCCAATCTCGGCTTCTTCCCGGACGTGCTGCACTGCAACGACTGGCACACGGCCATGCTGCCCATGCTGCTGCGCACACAGTACGGCTACTTTGAGCACGGGCGCATGAAGACCCTCCTGACCATACACAACATAGCCTACCAGGGCAAGTTCGGATTCGAATTCTTCCGCGATCTCCTGCGCGTCGAGGACAGGTATTTCACGCCCGAGTTCATGGAGATAAACGGCTGCGCCGCGTTTTTGAAGGCCGGCTGCGTATTCGCCGACCGCCTCAACACGGTCAGCCCCAGCTACGCCAACGAGATATGCGACCCCTTCTACGGCGAGGGGCTGGAGGGCATCCTCTCCGCCAGGCGCCACCAGCTCAGCGGCATACTCAACGGCATAGACAAGAAGGTGTTCAACCCTCACTCCGACCCGCTGATACCCAAGCGTTTTGACAAGGGGCACCTGCGCGGGAAGCAGGCCTGCAAGGAGTCTCTGATGTTCGACATGGGCCTCCAGGCCGACCCCGGCACCCCCCTCATCGCCATGGTGACCCGCATGACCAAACAGAAGGGCTTTGACCTGGTAGAGCGCGTTCTCGACGAGATGATGGGCTTCGACATCTGCTTCCTTTTGCTCGGCAGCGGCGACAAGACGTATGAAAAATTCATGCGCGACGCCGAGAACCGCCACCGCGGCCGCATCTGCTCCTATATCGGCTACAACGAGGAGCTGAGCCACAGGATTTACGCCGGCGCGGACATGCTGCTAATGCCCTCCCTCTTTGAGCCCTGCGGCCTCTCCCAGATGATAGCCATGCGCTACGGCACCCTGCCCATAGTCCGCGAGACCGGCGGGCTGAAGGACAGCGTCATACCCTACAACCAGTACACCGGCGAGGGCACGGGCTTCTCCTTCGCCAACTACAACGCCCACGAGATGAAGCGCGCCGTGGAGTGCGCCGTGGGCCTCTACCGCGACTACCACGACATCTGGGAGGGCCTCATGCGCAACGCCATGGGCATGGACTTCGGCTTCGAGCGTTCCGCCGAGGAGTACGCCCGGCTCTATATAGACCTGCTCTGAGCCGGCGAAGGGAAAAGATATGACAGACAGTGGTGCTGTAACTGTATACTTCGGCGGGCAGGCCCACGAGGTATGGACCGGCGACGGTCTCATGGTGACCTACGAGGGCCGGCTGCCCGTCCTGGCCGTGGCGGAGGGCGGGGACGTGCGCGCCCTCGCCGCCGCGCCCGGCAGGGCCGGGGACGTGAAAGCCGATTATAACGCCTCCGCCCGCAGCGCGGAGCTCGCGGCACGGCTGAACTCCGGCTCCGTGCCGGAGCTGACGGCCTCGTATTTCACCGCCGCCGCCAGGGTGGCCCTGGCTCTCAGGGACCTGGACGACACCTCAAAGCTGCCATCCCTGCTCAAATGCGAGCTCAGCGGCTCGCTGGACGCCGTCATACTCCCCGAGCTGCTGCGCGCGCTGCTTGACGAGCGCCGCCTGGGCTGGGACGAGGCCATGGGCGTCGTGGCCTCCTGCTTCGACCTCAGGATGCCCGGCCGGGCCACACCCGGCGCCGTTCCCCTGGGGGCCATAGCCGCCCTGCAGCCCCGCACGGCCTCCCTGATAAGGGCCGTAAACGAGCGGTTCTGCTCCCTCCTCTGGGACGCCTGGCCCGGCGACTGGCGCCGTATCGGCGAGAGCGCCATAATCCGCGACGGCGAGGTCTGTATGGATACCCTCTGTGCCGCCATGTGCGCGCACATATTCTGCACGAAGGAGAGGCGAGCGGGCTCGCTGCGCTCGATTTACATACTGATGCCCGCCAAGTTCACTGACATATGATAATTTCCTCTCTCAAGCCACACATAACGCACGACGCGGCCAGCGAGGCGGACCGCCGTCCCATCGGCGCCGTCCGCTGCGGCGAGAGCGTTCGCCTCGGCTTTGACGACGGGGCCGGAGCCGTGCTGGATGCCGAACTCGTCCTCAGCGGCGACGGCTTTGAGCGCCGCTATAAAATGGCCATATCCGCCGGGCACTGGTTCTGCGACATAGTCCCCTCCGGGGAGCCTGCGGCCCTCTGGTACTGCTTCTGTCTCCAGCTGGAGGAGGGCGAATTCTGGCTCTGCGCCGGCGAAGGAGGGCGCTTCGGGCAGCTGCAGAGCTCCCGCGGCTCGTCTTTCCGCCTGACCGTCTACAGCGCCGGTTTCGAGACCCCGGCCTGGTTCCGCCGCAGCGTCATGTACCAGATTTTCCCCGACCGCTTTGCGCGGGACAGCTCGGACACCGCCAGGCGCGGCCTGGAATACCACCGCTCCCTCGGCCGCCAGGTGAAGTACCACGAGGGCTGGGACGAGAGCGTGGACTGGCAGCCGAACAGCGCGGACGGCTTCTATTTCCCCCTGGACTTCTACGGCGGCACCCTGCGCGGGATAGAGGAGCAACTGCCCTATCTCAAGCGCCTGGGCGTGGGCGTGATATATCTCAACCCGGTGTTCGAGGCCTGCTCCAACCACCGCTACGGCACGGGGGACTACCTGAAAATCGACCCCGTCCTCGGCACGAACGAGGACTTTGAGAGCCTGTGCGCCGCCGCGGCCGCCCTGGGCATACGCGTCATTCTCGACGGCGTGTTCTCGCACACGGGCGCGGACAGCGTGTATTTCAACCGCTTTTCCCGCTACGACTCCCAGGGGGCTTTCAACGCGGGAGAGAAGTCCCGCTATTACAGCTGGTACGACTTCCGCCGCTGGCCCGACGAGTACCGCTGCTGGTGGAATTTCCCCGACCTGCCCGAGGTAAACGAAAATGACCCCCAGTGGCGAGACTTTGTAATCTCCGGCGAGGACAGCGTGGTGAAAACCTGGCTGCGCCGCGGGGCCTCCGGCTGGAGGCTGGACGTGGCCGACGAGCTGCCCGACGAGACGCTCGAGCTGATACGCCGCGCCGCCAAGGCCGAAAATCCCGAGGCCGTCATACTCGGAGAGGTCTGGGAGGACGCCGTCACCAAGACCAGCTACGGCGCGCGCCGGAAATACGCCCTGGGCGGTTCGCTCGACTCCGTCATGAACTATCCCTTTCGCAGCGCGCTGCTGGACTTCCTCACCTTCCGCTCGGACTCCAGGGCGCTGGCGGACTTCCTCCTCGGCCAGAGGCTAAACTATCCGCCCCCGCTCTATTTCTCCGCCATGAACCTCATATCCTCCCAC
>CALWYN010000019.1 GCA_944385755.1 uncultured Oscillospiraceae bacterium | reverse complement strand
TTCATCGAATGCCTCGCCGCCGCGCTTTGCCGGGAGCCTGGGCCGGGTGGATTCCGGCGCGCCGCTGCCGGGGAAATACCGGGACTGCCCGGAGTTCAATTTCTGAGAGGAGGACACTGCATGGACGCATTCGACCGGATAATGGAACTGGAGCGCCAGGGCCTCTACTGCGCTCAGATAATGGTCCAGCTCGCGCTGGACGCTGAGGGAAAGGAGTGCCCGGAGCTCATAGAGGCCATGCGCGGCCTCTGCGGGGGATTTGCCTGGAGCGGCGGGCCCTGCGGAGTGCTCAGCGGCGGCGTCTGCTTTCTCAGCCTGCTGGCGCGAGATCTCGACTCCGGCGAGAGGACAAAGCTCATCGGCGAGTTTCACGAGTGGTTCCGGGCGCGCACGGCCCAGTACGGCGGGGAAAACTGCGAGAACATAGAGCGCGGCGACCCCCGGAATATGGCCACCGTCTGTCCCGGCATCGTCATGGACTCCTATGCCAAATGTGTCGAGCTGCTGGAGGAAAGGGGCCTCGCCTGATGTACAGGGCATTCGCAAAAACAAGCAGCGTCTGTCCCGTCTGCCTCGGGGTAATCCCGGCCGAGAAGGCCGTGGGGGACGACGGGTTCATACACCTGGTCAAGAGCTGTCCGCGGCACGGCCGGTTCGACGCCCTCATCTGGGAGGGCGGGATAGTCGACTACCTCAAATGGGACACGGCCGGCTCCGGCGGCAACCGCCCCGAAGTCACAGTGCCCGCGGACGCGGAGTGCCCCAGGGGCTGCGGCCTGTGCGGGGAGCACGAGAGCGCCGGCTGCTGCGTCCTGCTGGAGCTCACGGACCACTGCAACCTGCGCTGCCCCGTCTGTTTTGCCTCCGCCGGGGAGGCAGGAGAGGGGCATGACCTCAGCCTGGATGATATCGGGCGCCTATACGACCTGCTTCTGGAGCGCGGCGGCCCATTCAATATCCAGCTCTCCGGCGGCGAGCCCACCGTCCGCGACGATCTCCCGGAGATAGTCGCGCTGGGGCGTGAGCGCGGCTTCACCTATTTTCAGCTCAACACGAACGGCCTCCGGCTCGCCGGGGAGAGCGGTTACGCCTCCAAACTCAGGGGAGCGGGGATCTCCTGCGCTTTTCTGCAGTTTGACGGGCTGGACGACTCGGCTTACGTCCAGCTGCGGGGCCGGGAGCTGCTGGATGTCAAGCTCCGGGCCGTGGAAAACTGCGCAGCGGCCGGCCTGCCCGTGGTGCTGGTGCCCACCCTGGCCCCGGGCGTAAACGATAACATGCTCGGCGATATCCTCCGCTTCGGTCTGGAACGCATGCCGGCCGTCCGCGGGGTACATATCCAGCCGATAAGCTATTTCGGGCGCTGCGGCCTGCCGGAACCCGAACGCCGCCTGACCATACCGCGCGTCCTGCGTGAGATTGAGCGGCAGACCGGCGGCGTGATGCGCGCCGCCGACTTCGGCGGCGGCGGGGCCGAGAGCGCCTACTGCTCCTTCCATGCCAGCTACCGCCGCTCACCCGACGGCTCTATAAGCGCCCTGCCCCGCCGCCGCAGCCAGTGCTGCTGCGTCAAGAGCAGCGAGGCCCAGGCCTTTGTCGCCGACCGCTGGGGCGCGCATGAAGTCCCCGGCGGGGAGCTGGACGCCTTTGACGAGTTCCTCGCCAGCGCCAGGGACAGCACGTTCACCGTCTCCGGCATGGTATTCCAGGACGCCATGACCCTTGACCTGGAGCGCCTGCGCCGCTGCCATATCTGCGAGGCCGACCTTGAGCGCGGCCTTGTCCCCTTCTGCGCCTACAACCTGACGGACCGCTCCGGCCGGGCCCTCTACCGCAGATGAACCGCACGCGGCTGGACAACTGGATATGCTCGGTTGAGGGGCTGGACAGGCTCACCCCATCCGCCCTCTCCGCCCTGCAGCTGGAGAAGCTGAACCGCCTTCTCCGCCGTGAGCGGGAGAGGGGCGGATTCTACTCCGGACTGCCGGAACGGCTCGGGAGCCTCGGGGAGCTCCCGTCCCTGCCCTTTACAACCCAATCCCAGCTCGCGGAGCACGCCGGGGCCATGCTTCTCAGCTCACAGGCAGATATAAGCCGCATAATCACGGACAGCACCAGCGGCACCACCGGTCCCGCCAAGCGCGTCTTCTATACCACGCGCGATATCGAACACACCGTCGGCTTTTTTGCCGCCGGCATAGGCGAATTTGTGTCCGCCGGCGATGTGGTGATGATAGCCATGCCCTTTTCCGGGCCGATGGGCCTGGGAGAGCTGATATGCCGCGCCGTGGAAAGCCTGGGCGCCCAGCCCCTGCGCAGCGGCGCCGGCCGGACGCTGGGCGAGCTCTGCCGGGAGCTGGAGCTGGAACGCCCCTCGGCCTACATAGGCATGCCGGTCCCTCTGCTCGCCCTGCTCAGATGTTATGTAAACTTATATGGCCATGTCCCCACGCTGCGCCGCGCGCTGGTCTCGGGGGATGCCTGCCCCGAGGGGGTCTGCGCGGAGATAGAGCGCCTGCTGGGCAACCGGCTCTTTCCGCACTACGGCTCGCGCGAGATGTGCCTCGGCGGGGCCGTCACCTGTCCCGCCCACGAGGGCATGCACCTGCGCTCCAACCACATCATCCCGGAGATTGTGGACGAGTCCGGCCAAAGCCTCCCTCCCGGCAGCTGGGGAGAGCTCGTGATAACGACACTCGACATGGAGGCGCTGCCGCTGATACGCTACCGAACCGGCGACAGGACCCGCATACTCCCGGAGCCCTGTCCCTGCGGCGGCGTCACGCCCCGCCTTGACCGGGTCAGCCGCCTCTCCCGGGAGGAGTCGCTCATCGAGCGGCTCGACAGCGCCCTTTTCCCGCTCGGCTATCTCCTGGATTACGGCGCCGTTCTCCGCGGGAATACGCTCGAACTGCGGGCCGTTACCCTAGACATGTCCGTGCCCGGTCTGGCCGAGCGGGCCTCCGTGCTCTTCCCAGGAACAGAGATACGCGTAATTCCCGTCCTGCCGGACGGGAATACGGCGATCTCGCTGCCCAAGCGCCGGCTGTCCCAATGCTGATAAAGGGCTCTGAGGGGCCCTCTATACGTAAATGTGTCAAATCCCCTTCGGAGAATTCGCGGCCTCGGCCGCGAACAAAGCGGGAATCATTTTCGGCGGCGTGTACGTTGCCGCCGAAAATGCCTCTCGCGGAACGCGTGGAGTACAATCCCATTGTAGGAAAAGCCTCCGCCTTTTCCGGCAGTCTCAAGGATAAAGGGCCCCGAAGGGCCCTTTATCCTTGTTTTTTACCTCGTGGGCAGATAGACCATGGGATCTACGCTTACGCCGTCCATTGACATGGAGAAATGGAGGTGATAAGGCGAGTTCGTCTCGCATATGGCAGTTGTGCCCACTGAACCAATGGTGTCCCCCATTGAGACGCTATCCCCCGCATTTACAGTGGGCAGCTCGGCCAGATTCGAGTAGACGCTTGTGATGCCGGCCCCGTGGTCTATGACCACCGTCGTGCCATAGAGGGGATCGCTGTACACTTCCGTGACGGTCCCGCTGGCGGCCGCCTTCACTGGCTCTCCGAGCGGAGCGAGGATATCCAGCCCGTCGTGGGTGCGCCAGTCGCCCATCGTGCGGTCATATACCAGCGTTTCCACCGCGTATTCGGCGTCCACCGCGCCGTTCACCGGCCAGGCGTATGCGGCCGGCCCGGTCACGGACTGGGGCTGCTCCTGCTCGACCGGCTCCGCCGCCGCCACCTCGGGCGGCTCGGGCTCAGGGTCGGCTATCACCTCCACGGCGTCCTCCGGCACCTCCCAGTCCGTCTCCGCGCTCTCCGGTGTCGGCGCCGGCGTAGAGACGGCCGCTGTCGGCCTGGGTGTCGCCGCGAGTGAGATGTCCCCCGTATCTTCCTTCTCCACAGTCCCTCTCCCGCTCAGCAGGCTCCAGGCGGACACGCCTATCACAGCCGCGCACAGGAAAAGGACTATGTAGAAGCCCTTTCCATTAAAGAATTTCTCCAGCTTACCGCCGGAGTTCTTGTTATTCTCGTCCATAACATACCTCCAACTGGTGTTGTCGGAGGATATTGTTGCCATATCCCTCAGCACTTATACACGCCGCGGGAAGTTTTTCACAGTGGCGGG
This sequence comes from uncultured Oscillospiraceae bacterium, assembly GCA_944385755.1. Lineage (GTDB taxonomy): Bacteria > Bacillota > Clostridia > Oscillospirales > Oscillospiraceae > Scatomorpha. The sequence goes on along the minus strand of CALWYN010000019.1, from coordinate 862 downwards.
TCAGACGGGAAAATCGCCCCGAGGCTCTGCCTCGGGGCGATTGCGTGCCCTGCGCCCTTGGGGCGCATCCGCCGCGCCGTGCGCGGCGAGGGGGTATCACGGCATCTATGCCGCGTATCCGGGGGATAATGCCCCAGATTATTTTTTCAGGTTGAAGAAAGCTTCCTTGCCGGCATACTGCGCCACGTCGAAGAGCTCCTCTTCGATGCGGAGCAGCTGATTGTACTTGCAGACGCGGTCGGTGCGGCTGGGCGCGCCGGTCTTGATCTGGCCGGCGTTGAGACCCACGACGAGGTCGGCAATCGTGGTGTCCTCGGTCTCGCCGGAGCGGTGGGACACGATGGTGGTGTAGCCGTGGCGGTTGGCGAGCTGTATGGTGTCAAGCGTCTCGGTCAGGGTGCCGATCTGGTTGACCTTTATCAGCACGGAGTTGGCGACGTGCTTTTCGAGGCCCATCTTGACGCGCTCGACATTGGTGACGAACAGGTCGTCGCCCACAAGCTGCACGCGGTCGCCGAGGGCCTTGGTCAGCATGCTCCAGCCCTCCCAGTCGTCCTCGCCCATGCAGTCCTCCATGGAGATGATGGGGTAGCTGTCGGCGAACTTCTTCCACATGTTGACCATCTGCTGGCGGGTCATGGTCTTCTTGGCCTTCGGCAGGGTGTAGGTGCCGTCCTCTGCGTTGTACCAGTCGGACACGGCGGCGTCGATGGCGAGCATGAAGTCCTCGCCGGGCTTGTAGCCGCTCTTCTCAATGGCGGCGACGATGCACTTGAAGGCGTCCTCGTCCCTCTTCAGGTTGGGGGCGTAGCCGCCCTCGTCGCCCACGCCGGCGGCGGGGGTGCCGTTCTCCTTGAGGACG
>CALWYN010000018.1 GCA_944385755.1 uncultured Oscillospiraceae bacterium | reverse complement strand
AGGGCGCCGTCGAAGTCCATGTCGTCAATCACCAGCTCGAGGCCGAGCTTCTCGGCGATGAGGGCGGCAATCTCGGGGTCTATGCCCACGACGGCGCCGCTGTCATCGGTCATCTCGTACGGGGGGAAGGCCGCGTTGGTCGCCATGACCAGCATGCCGTCCTGGACGGTGGTGAACCCGGCGGTCTCCGAGCCCTCGTCCGGCCCGGCGCTCTCCTCGACGGGCTCGGAGCTCTCGGCGGGCTCCTCGCTGGGGGCGGCGCTCTCGGTGGACTCGGCCTCGCCGCAGGCGGCGAGCGCAAAGACCATGCACAGTGCGAGCAGGAGTGCGGTCAGCTTTTTCATTTCAAATTCCTCTTTCCATTCCAAAATCCACGCGCCGCGGGGCGCTTTTTGGTTACGCTGAAAATAATAGCACCGCCGCCTGCCTTTGTCAACATCAAAATGCAAATTTATGCGATTTTCATGTAAAACACGCCTTTATTCACAGCTGAATATACAATATTCAGTGAATAAACTCGATATTATTGAATATCCACCCATTTCCGGCCCGGCCGCACGTCAAGTTGCACAAACGCCCTATCTGCCCAGCAGCTTCCCCAGCAGCGCGAAAACGCCGAAAGCCGCGATGTTCGCCGCCACCACGCTGGCGCCCGACGGGGTCTCGAAGGCGTAGGAGCACACCATGCCCAGGATGAAGCAGCCCACGGAGAGCGCGGCGGAGCACAGCGTCACCGAGCGGAAGGAGCGGAACACCCTCATGGCCGACAGCGGCGGGAAGATGAGCAGTGAGGAGATGAGCAGCGCGCCCATCATGCGCATCCCCAGCACGACGGTCACCGCCGTGAGTACGGCGAGCAGCGTGTTGTAGAGCTGCGCCCGGGTGCCCGTGGCCCTGGCGAAGTCCTCGTCGAAGGTCACGGCGAAGATGCGCGGATAGAAGAGCGTAAAGAGCGCCAACACCGCCGCGCACAGCGCCACGGAGAGCGCGGCGTCCGCCCTGGAAACAGTCAGTATGGAGCCGAACATGTAGTTGGAGACGTTCATGTTCATGCCGCTCGTCAGCGAGACCACGAGCACGCCTATGGCGAGCGCCCCGCTGGAGATGAGCGCGATCGCCGCGTCGCCCCTTATGCGGCTGCTCTGGGAGATGCGCAGCAGCAGTACGGCGGCGAGTACCACCACCGGTATCGTGACCGCCAGCGGGGCATAGCCCAGCGCCGTGGCGATGGCCAGCGAGCCGAAGCCCACGTGGCTGAGCCCGTCGCCTATCATGGAAAACCGCTTCAGCACCAGCGAGGTCCCCAGCAGGGCGGCGCAGAGCGAGACGAGCAGCCCCACGAGCATGGCCCGGGCCAGGAACGGGTAGGAGAGCATCTCGGCTATTATCATCTCAGCAGCCCCCTCTCAGCCGGCGCAGCGCGTCGCTCCGCCTGTAGTCCGCCACGCCGCCGAAAAACAGCTGTTCATGCCCCAGGTGGAGTATGTGCGTGGCATATCTCAGCGCCGCCTCCACGTCGTGCGACACCATGACCACCGCCACGCCGTCGCAGAGGTTTATGAGCTTCAGCAGGTTGTACATCTCCCCCGTCGCCACCGGGTCCAGCCCCGCCACGGGCTCGTCGAGCAGCAGCAGCTTCCCCGTAGCGCACAGGGCCCGGGCCAGCAGGACCCTCTGCTGCTGGCCGCCGGAGAGCTCCTGATAGCAGCGTTTTTTCAGTTCGAGCATACCCATGCGCTCCAGGTTCCTCTCCGCCTCCCGCCTGTCCTCCCTGGAGTAGAAGCAGCGCCTGCCCAGGCCGTTCAGCCGCCCCGAGAGCACCACCTCGAACACGGAGGCGGGGAAGTCGCGCTGCAGCGCCGTCTGCTGGGGGAGATAGCCTATCTCCCGGCGTTCGAGGCCGCCGGAGAGCTCTATCGTCCCGCCCGCCGGCTCCTTGAGCCCCAGCAGGCCCTTTATAAGCGTCGATTTGCCGGAGCCGTTCTCGCCCACTATGCAGAGGTAGTCCCCCGGCTCCACCGAAAAACTCACTCCCCGCAGCACGGTCTCTCCCCCGTAGGCGAAGGAGAGGTCGCGGCATATCATAAGCGCCATCAGTTCAGCGCCTCCCTCAGCGCGTCCACATTTGCCCACATGAGATCCATATATGTCACCCCGCTGTCAAATTGCGCCCTCGTGACGTTGTGGCAGGCGGAAAAGAGCCTCTTCTCCGCGCCCGTCTCGTCGCAGACCGTGTCCGCCATCAGCTCGTTGGAGAGCTCTATGTGGAACACCACGGGGATGTTCTCCTCCCTCACCTTGTCTATCAGGAATGCCACCGTCGCCGCCGAGGGCTCCGCGTCGTCCGAGCAGCCCGGGTACGCGGCGAAATATTCCAGGCCGTAGGCCCGGGCAAAATAGAGCAGCGGGAAGCGGTCGGCGAACACTATGGTCCGGCGCACTCCACCGGCCACCACGTCCCGGAACGCGGCGTCCAGCTCGTCCAGGGCGGCGCAGTAGCCCTCCAGCGCCGCCGAATAGTGCTCCGCGCCCTCAGGGTCCGCCTCCGCCAGCGCGGCGGCTATCCTCTCGCAGATGAGCTTCGCGTTGCGCGGGCTTGTCCAGACATGCTCGTCGTATTCTGTCTCGTCCCCGTGGTCATGCCCGGCGTGCGGATCCTCCATGCCCTCGACCGTCTCCTCCTCGAGCAGCTCCACGCAGTCCATGAGCGTCACGGCGCGTACCCCGCCGTCCACGCTCTCGAGCACGTCCGCCACCCAGGCCTCCGACTCCCCGCCGGTATATATGAAGAGGTCGCAGTTCTGTATGTCTATGATGTCCTTGGGCGTGGGCTCGAAGGAGTGCGCCTCCGACCCCGGCGGTATCAGCAGTTCGGCCTCCCCGCGCTCGCCGAGGAGCTGCCGGGCAAAATCCCAGGCCGCGAAGCCCGTCGTGACAACCGATATGCCGCCGCTGTCCGCCCTTCCGGCCTCCTCCCCGCAGCCCGCCAGCGTCCCCAGCATGAGCGCGGCCAGGCCCCAAGCCAAGATTCGCCTGAACATTTCCGGATACTCATTCCTCTCGCAAAAAGTCAAGCTATATTACCACAGCTCTCCCGCCCTGTCCACCTTTTGCCTCTTCCCGGGCTCATCCGCCAGCGCCAGCTCCACCGCCTTTTCCGCATGGATGACAGTTGTGTCGAACACCGGTATGGGCGAATCGGCGCTGCCCACCAGCATCCCGATCTCCGTGCAGCCGAGTATGACGGCCTCGGCCCCCCTCGACGCGAGGCCGTCTATTATCCTCATATACCCGTCCCTGGAGCGCGGGGAGATCACACCCAGGCACAGCTCGTCAAATATCACGCGGTTGACGAGCTCCATGTCCTTCGGTTCTGGGACCATGACCTCCAGGCCGTGTTCGGCCAGCCGGCCCCTGTAAAACTCCTGCGTCATCGTGTATTTCGTGCCCAGCAGCGCGGCCCGCCTGACTCCGGCGCGCCGCAGGGCGCCGGCCGTCGCGTCGGCGATATGGATGAGCGGGACCGAGAGCCGGCTCTCTATCTGCGGCGACACCTTGTGCATGGTGTTGGTGCAGATAACGATATAATCGGCGCCGCCCTCCGGCAGGCCCAGGGCGGCGTCGCCGAGGATGTCCGCGGCCCTGTCCCAGTCCCCGGCGGACTGGCAGGCCTCTATTTCGGCGAAATCCACACTGTGGAGCAGCAGCTTCGCCGAGTGCAGGCCGCCCAGCTCACGCTTGACGCCCTCGTTGATGAGCCGGTAATATGTGACCGTGCTCTCCCAGCTCATGCCCCCGAGAAGTCCGAGTGTTTTCATGTGCCCAACCTCCCCCAAAATTCTTCATTTTATCATTGTAACACAGTCCGCCGGAATTGGGTAGGACAGAATCTCCCGGCGCGCCATGAATATGCCGGCCCCATATCTGGCAGACTAGGGACATGGGGTGATAAAATGTCCGAAAACAAGCCCGAAAGCCGCACCATATCCCTCCCGAGAGCGCCCTCCGTGGCCGGTTTTGCCTCCGTTGTGGGCAAAAAGGAGGGCGAGGGCCCGCTGCGGGAGCGGTTTGACGAGATAGTGGCCGACGCCCACGCCGGCCAGAAGAGCTGGGAAAAGGCCGAGAGCTCCATGCTGCACAGGGCGCTGGAGCTGGCCTGCGCGCGCTCCGGCCTGCCGGGCGGCCTGCCCGGCTGCCTGCTGGCGGGCGACCTGCAGAACCAGTGCGCCGCCTCCGCCTATGCCCTTCGCGATGTCGCAGCCCCCTTCTGGGGCCTCTACGGGGCCTGCTCCACCATGTCGGAGTCCCTCTGCCTCGCGGCCATGCTCGTCGCCTCGGGGCACTTTGACAGCGCGGCCTGCGCCACCAGCTCCCACTTCTGCTCCGCCGAGCGGCAGTTCCGCTTTCCCCTCGAATACGGCAGTGTGAGGACGCCCACGGCCCAGTGGACCGTCACCGGGGCCGGCTGCGTCGTACTCACCGCCGACGGCCCGGGGCCATATATAACGCGCGTCACGCCGGGGCGCATAGTGGACGCCGGCGTCAAGGATCTGAGCAACATGGGCGCCGCCATGGCCCCCGCGGCCCATGACACGCTCTCGGCCCATTTCAACTCCACCGGCCGCGGCCCGGACTACTACGACGTCATCCTCACCGGCGACCTGGGCCGCCTCGGCCAGGAGATACTCCGCGACCTGTTTGCCGACGACGGTGTGGACCTCGGCGCGAACTACATGGACTGCGGCGTGCTCATATACAATCTGAAGTCCCAGGACACGCACTGCGGCGGCTCCGGCTGCGGCTGTTCCGCCAGCGTGCTCTCCGGGCACTTTCTGCGCGGTATGCGCGACGGCCTCTGGCGGCGCATACTCTTCGCCGCCACCGGCGCGCTGATGAGCCCCACGACCTCCCTCCAGGGCGAGAGCATACCGTCAATCTGCCACGCCGTGGCCATCGAGTCCGAGAGGTGCTGACATGGAGCTGCTCATCTCATGCCTCAAGGCCTTCCTGGCCGGCGGCTTTCTCTGCTGCCTGGGACAGATACTGATAGACAAGACCGCCCTCACCCCCGCGCGGATTCTGACTAGCTACGTCGTGGCCGGGGTTCTCCTGGGCGCGCTGGGAGTCTACGACCCGTTCCTGGACTGGGCCGGCGCCGGGGCCAGCGTCCCCCTGCTGGGTTTCGGCAATCTCCTGGCACGCGGCGTGCGGGAGGCCGTGGCCGAGCACGGCCTGATAGGGGCCTTCACGGGCGGCCTCACCGCGGCCGCCGCGGGCATCACCGCCGCCGTGCTCGGCGGGGCGCTGATCTCCGTCATATTCAAGCCCCGCGAAAAATAATTTTCCGGGAGGGCGCGGCCCTCCCTTTTTTGTTATGCAAAAGGGCCATGTGCCGCTTTCAGCGGCACGGCCATAAAATCACAGCGCGTGAGCCGTGTCCTGCCCTCATGCGCAAAACCTCCATGCGCCCCGCTTTTTCGCAGTTTCGCGCTGCGCCCGGGGCGCATGAATTTTTATGCCCCTTTTATTCCCGCTCCGGCCCGGTCCATATCCGGTATTATCCCCTTTTTCCTGCCGATTGGTTCGAATTATCCATGCCCCGGAACTTGAAAAGCCCGCCGTCTTACAATATACTGTTTTCAGAAAGTTCTGGGGGTGATACCTTGTCCACACTCAAGGAGCTCCGCAGCGCCCTCTCCGGAGGGGGGTTGGACTCCCGTCTCGTCTCCATTTACGGCCCCGGAGAGCTGCGGCATGCCCAAAGCCGCCTCCTCCACGTCATTTCCGGCTTTGAAAAGTATTTTTCTCCCTCCGGCGGCGGGGTTCTCCTGGCCAGCGCCCCGGGGCGCGCCGAGCTCGGCGGCAACCACACCGACCATCAGCGAGGCCGCGTCCTCTGCGCCTCGATAAGTCTCGACGCCATCGCCTGCGCCGCGCCGAACGGCCTCGGCCTTATCCGCCTCTGCTCAGAGGGCTACGGCGAGCTGCGCATCCCGGCGGACTCCCTGGCTCCCGACGGGGAGGAGCGCGGCTCAACGGCCGCCCTCGTGCGCGGCGTGGCCGGGGAAATTGCCGCGCTGGGGTATCCGGTGGCGGGGTTTGACGCCTATGCGGCCTCCGACGTCCTCTCCGGCTCCGGCCTCTCGTCCTCGGCCGCCTTTGAGGTGCTTATGGGCAATATAATAAACCGGCTCTTCTGCGGCGGGGCGCTCTCGCCCCTGGAAATAGCCGCCGTGGGCCAGGCGGCCGAGAACAAATATTTCGGCAAGCCCTGCGGCCTGCTGGACCAGGCGGCCTGCTCCCTCGGCGGGGCCTCAGCCATCGACTTTGCCGTGCCCGGCAGCCCCGATGTGGAGCCCATAGGCTACGATTTTGAGCGGAGCGGACACCGGCTCTGCATAGTGGACACCGGCTCCTGCCACTCGGACCTGACAGCTGACTACGCCGCAATACCCGCAGAGTGCTGCGCCGTGGCCGCGCACTTCGGCGCCGGGGTGCTGCGCGAGGTCGACCCGGCCGCCTTCCGGGCGGAGATCCCCGCGCTCAGGCGAGCTCTGGGCGACAGGGCGGTACTGCGAGCCATGCACTTTTTCGGCGAAAACGAGCGCGTGTCCAGGCAGGCGGCCGCGCTGAGATCCGGGGATTTCAGCGCCTTTTTGGGCCTCGTCAACGAGTCGGGGCACTCCTCCGCCGAGCTGCTGGAAAACCTCTGGTCCGGGGACGTGCGGGAACAGCCCCTGCCTCTCGCCCTCGCCCTGGCCCGGGATCTCCTGGGCGGCGCCGGCGCCTGCAGGGTTCACGGGGGCGGCTTTGCCGGCACGATCGCCGCCTTTGTCCCGGAGGAGCTCCTGCCGCGCTTTACCGGCGGCATGGAGTCCGTATTCGGACCCGGCAGCTGCCACGTGCTGCGCGTCCGCCCCGAGGGCGGGTCAATAATAGCCTTCTGAACGGGCGGGGGGAGGCACTGTCAATCCCCGTTTTCGGCGGAGTTTTCCGCATCGGCCCGGCACTGTGCGCCGGCTCCGCCGCGGCATTTCACCCCACCTGCGCGCTCTTACAGGCCGGATATCCTCGGCCGCGCCGCGCCGGGGCCGCCGTCCGAGTCTGCGCGCGCCGAAGGCCCCATCCGCTTTGGGCCCTTCCCGGGCCGTCGGGTGCATGTCCGGGCCGCCGGGGCAATATAGCGCCAGTCTCCGAGACCCAACGCGGCGCCGGCAGTGAGTTCCTCACTGCCGGCGTTTTTCTCAGCCATATTCCCGGCGCAGGGGGTACACCGATATCGCCACGTGTACTCCGCTGCCCCCAAAGCAGCCCTCCAGTTCACGGAGCTCCCGCTCGCCGTTGACTGCCCCCGTTTCGCCGAGGGCCGACACCAGGTACAGCCCCTCGGACTCGACATATGTCCCCCTCCAGACACAGCCGCCCCGCTCTTCGACGCTCCAGAGTGCCAGCAGCCTGTCCGCCCTGTCAACGCAGAGCTCCGCGTCTCTCGCCGGCGCGCAGGCGCCGGACAGGACAAGCGCAAGCGCGAGGCCCAACACCGTTCTCTTTCTCAACCCAATCGCCTCAACAGATATTTGCGGCGCATATTATAGCCCGATTATGGGCAATTGTCAATATACAGGCTACATCATACGCTGATTACATATTCATGGAAGGCGGCGGTATGATGATAGTCTTTGACAGGTTGTGGAGCACCATGAAAAAGCGCGGCATATCCCAATACAGGCTCATAAAGGAGTACCATGTGAGCACCGGACAGCTCGACCGTCTGAGAAAAAACGGGAGTGTAAGCACCTATACCCTCAACCAGCTCTGCGAGATACTCGACTGCAATCTGGAGGACATAGCCGAGTTCCGCCGCACGGAGACCTGAAAAACCTCCCCCGCCCTGACGGGCGGGGGAGGTTTGCAGCATCAAGATGGCTCACAGCACCCTGACTCTCAGCACGTCCGGGTGGGCCGAGAGCTGGCCAGAGAGCTCGCCGTTCACCTGTTCGGCGAGGTCTATCATGGTGTAGGCGTAGGCGTCCCGCGGCTTGTTGAGCATGTGCTCGACGTTTATGTTCCTCTCGCTCACGAGGTCGAGGATGGAGTTTATCACGTTGGGCACGTTCCGGTGTATGACGCACAGGCGGCTCCTGCCCATCCGCTCCAGCGAGGCGTTGGGGAGGTTTACGCTGTTGCGGATGTTGCCGTTGCAGAGGTAGTCGTATATCTCCTGAGCGGCCATGACTGCGCACTTCTCCTCGCTCTCCGGCGTGCAGGCGCCCAGATGCGGCGTGCATATGACGTTTTTCTGCCCAATCAGCTTTTCATTGGGGAAGTCCGTGACGTATTTGCCCACCTTGCCGGAGGCGATGGCCGCCAGCATGGCGTCGTCGTCCACGACCTCCGCCCGCGACTCGTTCATTATCCTCACGCCGTCCTTCATGTAGCCCAGTGCGGTGGCGTCTATGAGGTGGTGCGTGCTCTCGGTGTAGGGCACGTTCAGGCTGATGTAGTCGCTCGAGCGGAAGATCTCCTCGGCGTAGTCCACGTGTATGACCTCGCGCGAGAGGCGCCAGGCCGCCTCGACGGACATATACGGGTCGTAGCCGCGGACCGTCATGCCCAGCTGCAGCGCGGTGTTCGCCACCAGGGCGCCCACGGCCCCCAGGCCTATCACGCCCAGGCTCTTGCCGCAGAGCTCCGGCCCGGCGAAGGCGCTCTTGCCCTTTTCGACCAGCGCGGGTATCTCCGCGCCCCGGTCCGCTATGCTCTTCACCCAATCTATGCTGCCCAGCATGTCGCGGGAGGCGAGCAGCATCTCGAATATGACCATCTCCTTGGTGGCGTCCGCGTTCGCCCCGGGGGAGTTGAACACGACGATGCCAGCCTCTGTGCAGTCCTTTACCGGTATGTTGTTCACACCCGCGCCGGCGCGGCCTATGCAGAGCAGCTCCGGGCCGAACTCCATGCTGTGCAGGTCCGCCGAGCGGATAAGCAGCGCGTCCGGGGACTCGACCTCCGGCCCCACCTCACAGCCGTGTTCGGCCAGCAGCCCGGTGCCGAGGGGGGATATAGTGTTCATCGTGCGTATTTTAAACATGGTGCTCTACCTCGAATTCCTTCATGTACTCGGCCAGCGCCCTCGCGCCCTCGACCGGCATGGCGTTATATATTGAGGCCCGGATCCCGCCCGTGAGGCGGTGGCCCTTCAGGTTCACCAGCCCCCTGGCCTTTGCGCCCGCGACAAATTCGGCGTCCAGCTCCTCCGAGGGAGTGCGGAAGGTCACGTTCATCATCGAGCGCGAACCGGGCTCCGCGTGCGGCCTGTAGAGGCGCGAGTTGTCCAGCACCTCATACAGCAGCGCGCTGCGCTCGCGGCGGCGGCGGTCCATCTCGGTCAGGCCGCCCTGCTCCTCTATCCAGCCCAGCACAAGCCCCAGCATATATATGCACCAGCAGGGCGGTGTGTTCAGCATTGAGTCCTTGTCTATCATCTTCTTATAGCTGAAAACCTGCGGACATATCTCCGGCTCCCGTCCCGCCAGACCCCTGTCCACCACGGCCACGGTGAGCCCGGCGGGGGCTATGTTCTTCTGCGCGCCGGCATAGATGAGGGCGTAGCGCGACACGTCCACCGGATGGCTCATTATCTCGCTCGACATGTCGCACACCAGGGGCACTCCGGCCGTCTCGGGCACATAGCCCCAGGCCGTGCCGAAGATGGTGTTGTTGGCGCAGTAGTGGAAATACGCCGCGTCTCCGTCTATCTTCAGCTCGCCCTGCGTCGGTATGCGCCTGTACTCCTCCCCGGCGCCGTCAAAGGCCACGGAGACCTCCCCGTACCTGCGGGCCTCCCTGGCGGCTATGCCCGAAAAATTCCCCGTGACGGCGTAGCTGGCGGCGCGGCCGTCCATGAGGTTCAGCGGCACGGCGGCGAACTGGCCCGTCGCCCCGCCCTGCATGAAGAGCACCTCGTGCGTATCCGGGACGCCCAGCAGGCGCTTAAAACGCTCCTTGGCCTCGGCGTGTATCTCCGCGAACTGGCTTCCCCGGTGGGAGAGCTCCATCACGGACATCCCGCAGCCGTGCCAGTCCAGCAGCTCGGACTGCGCCTTTTTCAACACGCTCTCCGGCATGACGGCCGGCCCGGCGGCAAAGTTATAGACCCTATCCGACATAGGAACACTCCCTTTATATGTCGCCTCAGCGGCGTACACTTATAATATACTTTAGCGCGTCGCCGCGTCAAACCACAACTCCCACAAGTATTTCGCCCGAAATTCCCGTTATTTGGACATTTTTCACAAGCCCCCTCAGGCCTGTCCCCGGCACGGAAACTTCAGTGTAATTTGATGCGTGACCGGTGGACACGCCCTCCGCCTCCGTCTCAAAGAGGACGCTCTGCACCGTGCCCACGCAGCTCGCCAGGTATTCGCGCTGCATCTCGAGCGCGGCGGCGTGCGCCTCGTGCGCCCGGCGCGCCTTCTCCGCCGAGGTGAGCTGCCCCGGCAGCCTGTCCGCCGGCGTGCCCGGCCGGCGCGAATAGGGGAACACGTGCAGCGCAGCGAAGCGGCACCTCCGTATGAAGCCGAGCGTCGCGGCGTGCTCGGCCTCCGTCTCGCCGGGGAAGCCGGCGATGAGGTCCCCGGTGAGGGCGCAGTGCGGGAAGTGCCGCCGCAGCCGCTCCGTGACCTCGAAAAATTCCGCGGTCGTGTATTTGCGGCGCATCCGCGCGAGCGTGGAGTCGCAGCCGGACTGGAGCGAAAGGTGGAAGTGGCCGCAGACCCTCCCCGTGCGCGCTATGCGCCCGCAGAACTCCTCCGTGACCGCCGTCGGCTCCAGGGAGCCCAGGCGCAGCCTCAGAGCCGGGGCCGCGGCCGCTATGGCCTCAACCACCGCCGCCAAATCCGGCGAGCCCGGCAGGTCCCGGCCGTAGGAGGCTATCTCGATGCCCGTCAGCACCAGTTCGCGGTAGCCCTCCTCCGCCAGCTGCTGCGCCTGGGCGGCCGCCTCCTCCGGCGGCAGGGAGCGCACCCGCCCACGGGCATAGGGTATCACGCAGTAGGTGCAGAAATTCTCGCAGCCGTCCTCTATTTTCAGGTAGGCCCTGGCGTGCCCGGCGAAGGCCCCGGCGGGCAGGCGCTCGAATTCGCGCCTGGCAAAGGGCCTGTCCACGCGCGTCAGCGCCGCGCGCTCTTCCACAGCGCGCTCGAGCGCGTCCACAAATCCATGCCTGTCGCCGCTGCCCCAGACCAGGTCGGCGCCCAGGGCCTCCGCCTTCTCCGGCTCTATCTGGGCCCAGCAGCCGCAGACGGCCCTCACGGCGCCCGGATTTCTCTCCGCCAGGCGCCTCAGGGCCTGGCGCGACTTGCGGCCGCTCTCCGCGGTGACGGCGCAGGAGTTCACCACGACGGCGTCCGCCGCCCCGTCCTCCGCGCGCTCGTGTCCGCGCCCGGCGAGCAGGGCCTCCATGGCCTGGGTCTCATATTGATTGACCTTGCAGCCCAAAGTGTCTATAATGTATTTCATGGAACATTACCCCCCAAGGAGTGAAAGCTTTGGAGATATATCTCGACAACGCCGCCACCACACGCGTCTGCCCGGAGGCCGCGGAGGCCGCCCTGAACGCCATGGTCGGCGACTACGGTAACCCCAGCTCCACCCACGCCAAGGGGCGCGCCGCGCTGAAGCTCGTCATGAACGCGCGCAGGCAGCTTGCCCGGGCGCTCGGCTGCGAGAGCTGGGAGATCGTGTACACCTCCTGCGGCTCGGAGAGCGACAACTGGGCGCTCTGGTCCGGCGCCGAGTATGTGAGCCGGAAAGGCGGCCACATCATAAGCTCCACGGCGGAGCACGACGCCGTCCGCCGCGCGCTGGACGGGCTGGAGCGGCGCGGCTATGAGGTCACGCGCCTCGCGCCGGGCGCGGACGGCGCCGTGACGGCCGATCAGGTGAGGGCCGCGCTCAGGCCGGACACCATCCTCGTCTCCCTCATGCTCGTGAACAACGAGACGGGCGCCGTGACGGACATAGGCGCCATCTCGAAGGCCGTGAAGAAGAACAACCCCGACGCGCTCGTGCACACGGACGCGGTGCAGGGCTTCCTGAAAGTGCCCTTCAGGGCAAAGACGCTGGGCGCGGACCTCATAAGCATCTCCGGCCACAAGATACACGCCCCCAAGGGCATAGGCGCGCTATATATCAGAAGCGGCATACGGCTTAGGCCGCTGATTGTCGGAGGGGCCCAGGAGGACGGCCGGCGGGCCGGCACGGAGAATGTGCCCCACATCTGCGCCTTCGGCGAGGCGGCAAGGGCCGGCTACGAGCGCGCAGAGGAGTACCAGTCGCATATGCGCTCCCTGCGCGGCCTGGCCGTGAGCCGCCTGGAGGGCGAGATCCCCGGCCTCGTCACCATAGGCGGCGGGGCGCCGCACATCCTCTCCGTCTCCCTGCCCGGCTATAAAAGCGAGGTGCTCATGAACTTCCTGGAGGCGCGCGGCATCTATGTCTCGCGCTCCTCGGCCTGCAAGCGCGGGGCGCGCAGCCACGTCCTGGAGGCCATGGGCCTGCCTCCCGGAGTCATAGACGGCACTCTGCGCATCGGCCTCTCCCGCTTCACCACGGAGGAGGAGATCTCCTGCTTCTGCGACGCGCTCAGGGACGCGGCCTCGTCGCTCGCCCATGAATAGCGGCGCATACGCACATTTTACGCGCCCTGCCGCTCCCCGTCAACCCGAACTCAACATATTGGGCCTTGTGTTGTTATGTAAACTTAATTTTGAATATTCGGCCCCATTTTTCCCCCTGGGGACCTGTTCAAAACTCTGTTGAAAGTGTGCAAAACCCGCGCCGTTCAAGGCTTTGGGCCTCCGCCCTCTTAACATCCTATTCACATTTCGTGTGAATAAACTGTAAATTACGTCTACTTAACATAAAATTCGCTGCCCGGCAGAATGCGGGCGGCGCCGATGGCGCCGCCCGCATTCTCCGCTCTCCGGAGGGGCTCAGGCCCCTCCCTGCTCTTTTATCTTCCGCTTCCAGCAGCGGTGGCACATGGCCACATAGGCGTCGTTTCCGCCCAGGAACACCTGCTCACCGGCGGTTATTATCTTGCCGTCCGGAGTTATCCTGGCGTTCACGGTGGCCTTCGATCCGCATTCGCACACGGTTTTTATCTCCGTTATGGAGTCCGCCAGCTCCATGAGCCTCTGCGAACCCGGGAACATGTGCGTCAAAAAGTCCGTGCGCAGCCCGAAACAGAGCACCGGGATGTTCAGCTCGTCCACTATGTCGCGCAGCTCGTCTATCTGCTCCGGCGTGAAAAACTGCGCCTCGTCGGCGATTATGACGTCGGTGCCGCCCGTGGCCAGGTAACGGGCGCGGATGCTGTCCTCGGGGGATATCACCTCGGCCTCGCGCGCGAGGCCGACGCGGCTCTTGACTATGTTGGCCCCGTCCCGGTCGTCTATGCTGGGCTTTATCAGCCAGACCTGCATGCCCAGCTCTTCGTAGTTGAACTGCGTTATGAGCGCCTGGGCCGACTTCGACGAGCCCATCGCCCCATATTTGAAATACAGCTTAGCCAATTGCCTTCACCCCGTTCACGTGAGCGTTTATGCGCTCTATGAGCATGTCCATGGCCACCAGGTTGTGGCCGCCCTCCGGGATTATTATGTCCGCGTTGCGCTTGCTGGGCTCGACGTACATCTCGTGCATGGGCTTCACGGTCGTCAGGTACTGGTCCACCACGCTCTCCAGGCTCCTGCCGCGATCGCGCACGTCTCGCACTATGCGCCTGAGTATGCGCACGTCGGCGTCCGTGTCCACAAAAATTTTTATGTCCAGCAGGTCGCAGATGCGCCTGTCCTGGAAGATAAGTATGCCCTCCACAATTATCACCGGCGCCGGCTTGACCAGCACAGTCCTGTCCGAGCGGTTGTGCACCGTATAGTCGTACACGGGACAGCGTATGGCCTCGCCCCGCCTGAGCGCGCGCAGGTCGCGCAGCAGCAGCTCGGTGTCAAAGGCGTCCGGACAGTCGTAGTTGAGCTTCGACCGCTCCTCATAGCTCATGTCGTCGTGGGCCTTGTAGTAGTTGTCGTGGTATACCACGCTCACGCTGTCGGAAAACCGCTGAATAAGCCGGCGGGTTATGGTGGTCTTGCCGCTGCCCGTCCCACCGGCTATGCCTATTGTTATCACGTCTGCCATTCCCATACCCCCATTCGACATGATTTTACCACACGCGGGACGGGTATGTAAATTGACTTTTTGCTTTTTGCATTATATACTCGATATACTCGTTATACCAAATTTGCATATGGAGGGAAGATTTCATGCCCACACCACATAACAGCGCCGCCCGAGGCGATTTTGCGAGGACCGTCCTGATGCCGGGCGATCCGCTCCGCTCCCAGTTCATCGCCGAGACCTTTCTCGAAAACCCGGTGCTGGTCAACAACGTCCGCGGCGTCCAGGGCTATACCGGGCTCTGGAAGGGCGAGCGGGTGTCCGTGCAGGCCAGCGGCATGGGCATACCGTCCATCGGTATCTACAGCTGGGAGCTCTACACCCAGTACGGCGTCGAGAACATAATCCGCGTCGGCTCCGCCGGCGGGATGGCGGACGACCTCCGGCTCATGGACGTCGTGGCCGCGCTCGGCGCCTGCACCGACTCCAACTTCGCCCACCAGTTCGGCCTGAAGGGCACCTTCGCCCCCACCGCCGACTGGACGCTCCTCAAAACCGCCATGGACGCCGCGGCTGCGCGCGGGGTGAACGTGCGCGCCGGGAACGTGCTCAGCAGCGACAATTTCTACAACGACGGCTCCGACGGCCCCGACCAGTGGAAGAAGATGGGCGTCCTCGCCGTGGAGATGGAGGCCGCCGGCCTCTACATGACCGCCGCCCGCGCCGGGAAGCGCGCGCTGTGCCTGTGCACCATCTCCGACCACATGTACCGCACCGAGGAGCTGACCCCGGCGGAGCGCGAGAGCACCATGAACGACATGATAGAGATAGCCCTCGACACCGCCGCGGCGATGGGCTGACGCCGTTCACAATTCGTCAACAGAAACTTTACACGAAGAAAAAACTCAATTTACTTGAACCATACGTTAATTGGTGTTATAATCATCATGCCGCCTTATGCGGCAAGTAAGACTCGAATCATATTATGAAACGGAGGATACTTACACAAATGAAGAAGTTTCTTGCATTGCTTCTCGCGCTCGTGATGGTGTTCGCCCTCGCCGCCTGCGGCGGAGGAGACGACCCTGCCACCACCGACCCCGCGGGAACCACCGATCCGGGCACGACCGAGACCGATCCCGCCACTTCCGACAACGG
>CALWYN010000017.1 GCA_944385755.1 uncultured Oscillospiraceae bacterium | reverse complement strand
GGCCTCCTCCAGCGAGCCGGGCAGGTTGTCGATGCCATTCTCCAGACGGGTGGCGGCATCCATGGCGAAAATGTTCTCGGTTATCTCCGCCGGCGGCGTCATGCCCCGCTCTATGCCGTCCAGGCCGGCGGCCAGACACACGGCCAGGGCCAGATAGGGATTGCAGGCCGGGTCCGGGCAGCGGAGCTCGACGCGGGTGCTCTGTCCGCGCGCCGCGGGTATGCGGATGAGGGCGCTGCGGTTTGAGGCGCTCCAGGCCAGATAGCACGGGGCCTCATAGCCGGGCACCAGGCGCTTGTAACTGTTCACCAGCGGATTCGTCACGGCCGTCATGCCCTTGACGTGGGCAAGCAGGCCGGCTATGAAGCTGTAGGCCTCCTTGGAGAGACCGCGCGCATCGGAGGGGTCGTAAAACACGTTCTTGCCGTCCTTGAAGAGGGACATGTTGGTGTGCATGCCGCTGCCGTTGATGCCGTACACCGGCTTGGGCATAAACGTGGCGTGCAGCCCGTTGTGCTGCGCCAGTGTCTTGACGACCATGCGGAAGGTCATTATGTTGTCCGCGGCGGTGAGCGCATCGGCGTATTTGAAGTCTATCTCGTGCTGGCCCTCGGCCACCTCGTGGTGGCTGGCCTCTATCTCGAAGCCCATGGCCTCCAGCGCGAGGCAGATGTCGCGCCTGGTGGTCTCGCCGTGGTCAACGGGGCCCAGGTCGAAGTACCCGGCCTCGTCGCCCGTCTTGTTGGTGGGCTTGCCCTCGGCGTCCACCTCGAACAGGAAGAACTCGCACTCCGGCCCCACATTGAAGGTATATCCCATCGCAGCGGCCTTATCCAGCGCGGACTTCAGGACGTGGCGCGGGTCGCCCACGAACGGAGTGCCGTTGGGATTGTAGACATCGCATATGAGCCGCGCGGATTTGCCGCCATTGGGCTCCCAGGGGAGGATGGAGAAGGAATTTATGTCCGGACGGAGGTACTGGTCCGACTCGTGGATGCGCGTAAAGCCCTCAATGGAGCTTCCGTCAATCATTATCTGATTGTCCAGGGCCTTTTCAATCTGGCTGCTGGTGATTGCCACATTCTTGAGCTGCCCGAAAATGTCGGTGAACTGCATGCGTATGAACTCTACGCCCTGCTCCTTTACGATACGTATGATGTCGTCCCTCGTGTACTTGCTCATTTCCATTTCTCCCTTCGCTGCGTCTTTTAAAAAAAGAAAAAGAGCGCGGTGAGTACTGCCTTGACAGAACACCGTTGCTCTTTCAATGAGGGCATTATATTTGCCTTTGTGGGATTTGTCAATACCGGATTAAAATTTTGTGCATGTTGCTGGAATTGTTTCCTGCAGGCCAAACAGCGCCCGGCAAATGGACAATCTCAACTGAGACGGGCTTGTTTATCGTCTCTCGCTCTGATATAATCCCATTGAAAATAGTTTGAGCCGGGTAAAATACATATAAAAGGGGATTTTTGCATATGGAATACACAGCAGCGGTCATCCGTGTCGAGGACGACACCGTGGCCGACGGCGGCTCCGAGGAAGTCGCCCTCGCCCTGAAGGGGCTACTGGAGAAAGATGGCTGGCAGGTCGCGCACATCTCCTCCGTGCCCTCGGACTTTGACCGCATCAAAGAGGAGATAGTCCACTGCTCCTATGACCTGGCCTCCTGCCTGGTGCTCACCACCGGCGGCACGGGCTGCTCGCGTTACGACGTCACCCCGGAGGCCACCGAGGCCGTGATAAACCGCCTGGTCCCCGGCATACCGGAGGCCATGCGCGCCGCAAACAACCTGCGCTCCCCCATCGCCGCGCTCAGCCGCGGCATAGCCGGGCTGCGCGGGGCCACGCTCATAGTCAACCTGCCCGGCAGCCCGGACGGGGCCGCCGCCAGCCTGTCCGCCGTCCTGCCCGCCCTGAAGCTGGGCGTCGAGAGCCTGCGCCAGCGCCGGAAGCCCATACGTTGAGCCGTCCGTCATATGGTACATAAAAAGAGCGGAGAGCCGGGCTCTCCGCTCTTTTTATCCGCATAATAATATTATGTCAACTTATGCTGTCCACATAGCGGCAGGCGGCAACCGCCGCGCAGGCCCCGTCGCCCACGGCCGTCGTGAGCTGCCGGACGCCCTTTGCCCGGCAGTCCCCGGCCACGAACACTCCGGGCGAAACCGTGAGGCAGTCCTCTCCGGAGTCGAACCATCCTCCGGCGTCCAGGCGCGCCACATCCCCGAACGGGGCGTTGTCGGCCTCATAGCCCACTGCAACGAAGAGCGCATCCACTGCCAGGCGGCTCTCGGTCCCTCCGGCCATGTCCTCCACGAGCAGCCCGGTCAGCTCTCCCTCCCCCTCAAGGGCGATTACGCGGCTGTTCATCAGCGGTGTGACATTGGGACGTGAAGCGAGCGAGCGCACATTGGCCTCCTCGGCCCTGAAGCGAGCCCGCCTGTGTATTATGTAAACTTGTGAGCAGGAGTTGGAGAGCAGCAGCGCGTCCTGCAGGGCGGCGTTGCCCCCGCCCACGACGGCGACGGGCCTCCCCTTGTAAAACGCGCCGTCGCACACCGCGCAGTAGCACACGCCGTTCCCGGCGAGCTCATCCTCGCGCGCCACGCCCAGTTTCATGTGCCTGGCGCCCGTGGCGAGTATGACGGCCCTGGCCTGCACCGGCCCGTCCGCAGTCCCCACTTGCCACAGCTCTCCGCAGCGCGAGAGGCCGGTGGCCTCCACCAGGTCGGCCTCGGCCCCGAACTCCAGGGCCTGGCCGAGCAGCCTGTCCGAAAACTCGGCCCCGCTCAGGGCGGCGGTCGCCGGGAAGTTCTCCACCCGGGGCGACCAGGCTATCTGACCGCCGAAGCCGCTCTTTTCGAGCACCAGCACGCTCTTGCCG
>CALWYN010000016.1 GCA_944385755.1 uncultured Oscillospiraceae bacterium | reverse complement strand
CACTCTGTCTACCTTCACGGCGGGTTTCATCCTCATCATGATAACGCTCATTGTCGTGCTCAATCTCGTGCGCAGCCGCTCCGGCCGCGCCATCATGGCACTGCGCGACAACCGTATCGCCGCCGAGAGCGTGGGCATCAACGTCACCAAGTACAAGCTCATGACCTTTGTCACCAGCGCGGCCCTGGCGGGCGCTGCTGGCGCGCTCTACGGCCTGAACTTTTCAAATCTCGCGGCGACCAAGTTCAACTTCAACACCTCGATACTCATTCTCGTGTTCGTCGTGCTGGGCTGGCTGGGCAATATCTGGGGCAGCATCATAGCGGCGACCGTGCTGACAATACTGCCCGAGGCGCTGCGCGGTTTTGAGGACTACCGCATGCTGGTCTACGCGATTGTGCTCTTACTCGTCATGCTGGCGACCAACAACGCCCGGTTCAAGGCGCTGGTCATCAGGCCCTTTTCCTCTCTCAGGGCGCTGGTCACGGGCGCCAAACCCGTGAAGGAGGCGCGGTAATGCCAAAAATCAGATCCAAAAATGAGAGCCCTCTTGTGAGCATGCCCAGCGGCGCCTACATCCCGGAACGTGACCTGGATAAGATGCCGGTCCTCGAGGCCCGCCACCTGGGAATAGATTTCGGCGGCCTCACCGCCGTGGACGACTTCAATCTGGTCATTGGCCGCACGGAGATTGCCGGCCTCATAGGCCCCAACGGCGCCGGCAAGACGACGGTGTTCAACCTGCTCACCAAGGTGTATCAGCCCACGCGCGGCACAATCATGATAGACGGCCGCGACACCGCGGGCATGAATACCGTGCAGGTCAACAAGCTCGGCGTGGCGCGCACGTTCCAGAACATACGCCTCTTTTCCAACCTCTCCGTCGAGGACAACGTAAAACTCGGCATGCACAATCAGATAAAATACGGCTACTTCAGCGGCATACTGCGCCTGCCGTCCTACTGGAAACAGGAGCGCATAGCGCACGAGCGCGCGCTGGAGCTGCTCAGCATCTTTGACATGCAGGACATGGCCGGCAAAAAGGCCGGCTCCCTCCCCTACGGCGCTCAGCGCCGCCTGGAGATAGTGCGCGCGCTGGGGACCAACCCAAATCTCCTGCTTCTCGACGAGCCCGCGGCCGGCATGAATCCCTCTGAGACGGTGGAGCTGATGGAGAACATCATAAAGATACGCGACACATTTCAGATAGCCATAATGCTGATAGAGCACGACATGAACCTGGTTATGGGCATCTGCGAGGGCGTCTGCGTGCTTAACTTCGGAAAGGTCATAGCCAAGGGTACGCCGGCCGACATCCAGTCCAACCCCGTGGTGATTGAGGCCTATCTCGGGCGGAAAAAGGAGGCGTAGGTCTTGGGCGAGATACTCAAAGTAGATAATATAAATGTATACTACGGCGCCATACACGCCATAAAGGGAGTCTCCTTCCACGTCAACGAGGGCGAGATTGTCACCCTCATCGGAGCCAACGGCGCGGGCAAGAGCACCACGCTGCAGACCATCTCGGGCCTCCTGCGTTCCAGGACCGGCAGCGTCGAGTTCTGCGGGGAGAACATCTCCCGCCTGCCGCCCCACAAAATTGTGGAGCGCGGCCTGGCCCAGGTGCCGGAGGGCCGCCGTATTTTTCTCCAGATGACGGTGCAGGAGAATCTCGAGATGGGGGCTTTCACCAGAGACGGGGCCTCCGCGGCCGCGGACATGGGCAAGGTCTTTGCACAGTTCCCGCGCCTTGAGGAGCGTCGCCGCCAGATAGCCGGCACGCTGTCCGGCGGTGAGCAGCAGATGCTGGCCATAGGCCGCGCCCTGATGAGCGGCCCCAAACTGCTTATGCTCGACGAGCCCTCCATGGGCCTCGCGCCCATCCTGGTCGAGCAGATTTTTGACATAATCCGCACCCTGCACGAGAACGGGACCACAATATTGCTGGTTGAGCAGAACGCGCAGATGGCGCTCTCTGTGGCCGACCGCGCCTATGTTATGGAGACGGGCACAATAAGCCTAAGCGGTACCGGCACGGAGCTTGCGGAGAGCGACGCCGTGCGCAAGGCCTATCTCGGCGGATAATATGCGGACATGACGCCCCGGCGGGAAATCCCGCCGGGGCGTCTTTCTCAGCGCCGCTTCTCCTGATTTAAATTCTGCAAAGGCGGTGTCTTTCCTTGAGCCGCGGAGCAATCCCGTCCTCCGGTTCCCCATGCTCCCCACGCTGCCGTTCAAGCAGTTTTTTCACCACGTATTTGCCTTTGAACATGGACAAACGTCCTGCCTATCCGTTCTTGGGCAGCACGTAGCAACTCTTATCTGCCGAGCCTGTGACGCCACAAAAAACCCGAACGCCCATCCCCCAGCTGCTGTGCGGCAGCCGGAAAGTGAGCGCACAAAATGGCGCACCCCCAAAAACTCCCGGCCATTGGCCGGGAGTTTTCGGTTTCAGGGTCTTATGGCGGGCAGACAGGTGTTTTTGCAGACACATACAGCCGCCGCGCTTATTTTCGCCGTCGGGCTCACTTTACTACGCTCATGTACCTCATGAACATAGTCGCCGCCTGCGCGCGGGTGGCGTTGCCCTGCGGGTCAAGAGTTCCGTCGCCCATTCCTGTCACTATGCCGTTTTCAACCGCCCAGGCAAGAGCGTCATAGGCCCACTCGGAGACGCTTCCGGCGTCGCTGAACCCTTCCAGCGTTCCGTCGGTTTCGGGTTCTCCCGCATAGCGGTAGAGCATGGTGGCAAGCTGTTCGCGGGTGATAAGGCCGTCGGGATTTGTGCCGTCGGACACGCCCTCGGTGACCGCCCACTCCCGGGCTCTGGCGTACCATACGTCTCCCCCGTTGGTGTCAACCCCATCAATGCGCGCCAGCACCGTCCAGAACATCGCGCGGGTCATGTTGCCGTTCGGGTTAAACACATTGGCCTCAACTCCGGACATCATGCCCTCGTTGTAGACGTAGACAATCGCGTCAAAGAACCAGTCGCGCTCGGTCACGTCTATAAACGGCTCGGAGGGCCCGTCGTCCGGCTCGTCGTCATCCGACGGCCTGGAGGGCGTGACCGGCCTGCCGGGAATGATGGGCACATCGGGCACGTCCTCGGTCACGAGCTCGACCTCGGAGAGGTCACGCACGCGCAGGCAGGTGCCGTCGGGGTCCTTATAAATCACGCCTACGGCGCTAATCTCCGCGCCCTCCTCAACGAAGGTGGTTATATCCGTCGAAGATGCGTCAGAATAGCCGATATAGTTGTTGAACAGCAGTCGGAAGTCGGTCGTGCCGTCGGTGAGAATGACGGAGCTGATCTGGCCGCTTGCACTTTCGACGCTCTTCACCGTGCCGCTGACCTTGGCGAGATATCCGCCCTTCTCATCGTAATTATTGGCCTCGGCAAGGCTGAATTCCCTCGGGGGTATTGGGGCGATGTTCTCATCGATGACCTCGGCGCTTATTACCTGCCCAAGCTGCACATCGCCCTGATAATCGCCGCGGTAGCCGGTCGCCCGGACCGTCTGGCCAACCTGGAACGTGCCCACGGTGTTGTTCACCGGGTGCAGGCAGATGGCGCCGGTCTCGTCCTGGATGTAAATGCAGTCGAAGAAGGCGTTGGGCGACACGCTGCCGGCAACTACCGTGCCCTCAACGGTGAACATGTCGCCGGGGTTGCCCTCGCGGGCCTGGGCTATCGTGCTGACCTCTGGGTCTTTGAGTATGCCGGAGAGGATGTTGGTGATGATGGTCTTGTTCGCGTAGCTCGCGTCGCCGTAGTCGTTTCCGTCGCTGCCATCGCTCGTCACCTCGAAGTTGCTCATCCAAACGGTGCCGCCGAGATACACGCGCCCGGCGCCGACCTTCTCGGTGGCAAGGGAAACGACATTGCCCTTGGTGACAACGGCAGTAGCTGGATCATACTCATTACTATAGCTCTGCACAGGCTTTCCGTGTCCCTGAGTGGGAGCCTTCGAGTTGATGGAATAGGTAGTGTCGTGGCCAAAAACTATTGGTATTCCGTTCCCAATGCTCACAGAGCAGCCGGAGTAGGAGCTGTAGACCTTGCCGCTGTTCTCAAGCCCGGCGAGCGCCGCCTGTACGGCCTCATCAGTGCTTCCGTAGTTGAAGTCGTCAAAGTAGAGCCTGTACGGCTGTCCACCGTTCTCGTCCTGGTCGATAAGCTCGTCGTCGTTGACGCGCATGGTCGTGCCTATTTCCTCGAGAAGGTTATTTATCTGCGTGTAGGTAGTATAGGTGCCATTTTCATGATTATTGGCGTCCTGATAGTCCGCGAGGCCGCAGATTATGACCGTGCCGCCGCCATTCACATAATTTTTAACAAGTTCAATGAACTCCGGCTCAAACGTGCTTATCTCCGCGTCGCCGGTATAATCGCTTGTGTACTTGAGCGGCGCGCTTATCACGAGCAGGGACACGCCATCCAAATCATCGGCAGTCATCGTGTCGTCCGGCTGCTGGATCGTCACCTGGGCGTTCATTCCGGCGGCAATCTCAATGAAGTTGCCCATGTTATTGGCGTAATAGCCGTTGACATAGTCATTCCAGTGCGTGCCGTCCACCAGGACGCGGGTGACAAGGCTCTCATTCATCACTGTGAGCTGCAACACGCTTGTGAAGGTGTACTCCGTCTCTCCGATCCAAGCCTCCATGGTGACGTTGACCGTGGTCGGCCCGCCGGTTGTAAAGGCATACGGGAAGCTGACGGTGGCTGTGTCGCCGGTGGAGATGACGCCGTTTACGCCGATGGAGCTGAAATCATTCACTCTGTAGATCTCACCGCCGTCGACCGCATAGACAAGGCTCACGACCGTCATGTCGAGGTTGGAGTTGTTGAACAGCTCGCTGGATATGGTAACTTCCTCATCCATGACCACGAGCGCGGTGTCGCACTCGGTCTTGGAGATGCCGGCGTTAATGCTCTCGCCCGTCCAGACGGGAGCCGTGACGGCTATCTGCCTGTCGGCCTGTGTGACGCGCAGGTAGTAGTAGGAGTACTCGTTGTCCTCGAAGTTGAAGTTCACGGTGCCGCGGCCGCCGCTCAGGGTCTGACTCGCGGCGACAAGGCCGCCGTTGACTATGACCTCGACCGTCATATCCGCGCTGTCGGTGGGATCGCTTATCTCAGCGACGATTTGCACGGAGCCCTGCTCACCGATGATGGAGCCCATGACGTTGCCGTTGAGCGAATAGCGTATCGAGAGGTCGTTGTCCTCGGTGGCGTAGACGCGGTGGTTGGCTATGGCGTCGTAGATTGCCTCCTCGGTGAGCTCATTCGCCAGCACGACGCTGCGGGCCGTGTTGGAGTCGCCCCAGCCGCCCTTGTGGTTGTCCTGGTTGTTCGTGGGGGCGACGTGCCAGCCCTTGTCCAGAGCGCGGGTGTAATACTCATAGCTGGGGAAGTAGCCGCCTGAGCCTATCGCGCCCTCGCCGTTGCCGACCTCGATGAGGTTTATGCGGGCGTCATAGCTCTGGGAGTAATAGGCGAAGTCGCCGAAGTCGCCGAAGGTGGTTCCGGGGTGGTTGAACTGGGACAGCGAGCTCTCAACTTCCACCAGCTTGTTGTAGTAGTTGACATGGCCTGT
Organism: uncultured Oscillospiraceae bacterium; assembly: GCA_944385755.1. Taxonomy (GTDB): domain Bacteria; phylum Bacillota; class Clostridia; order Oscillospirales; family Oscillospiraceae; genus Scatomorpha. The sequence goes on along the minus strand of CALWYN010000016.1, from coordinate 5,449 downwards.
GGGGTTGTTATCAAATTCGTCGTTGTCGCGGCTCTCAAATCCAGTGGTGTTGAATGTGTTGATATGTCCGAAACCGCCGGACCAGGTCATCTCAAAGCCGTAGATGCCGACAAAATCATCGGTGGTGGCATCCTCGGCGGCTTCATGGCCGCGTACCCACTCCTCACTTACCTCGTTAGTGAGCAAATCAGCACCGAGGTCAACGCTGGCATTTAAATGATTGTCGAAGGAATTCGAGTGGTCGGTGACGGCGAGGAAGTCGAGGCCGGGGACGCTCGAGGCGTGCGCAAAAGCGTCCTCCACGCTGCCCGTGCCGTCGGAGATGTCGGTATGCGAGTGCAGCTGGCCGAAATAGAGGTTGTAGCCGTCAATCGCGTCCTTCGCCCTGTAGGTGAAGGTGTAGACTTCGCTTGTCTGCGCCTCGGCCTCTCCTGTGGCCGGGATTACAGCAATCGCTCGGATGACGAGTTCCGCGTCATCCGTCGGGGCAGGTACCTGCCCCTCCCCTACGGTCAGGGGCGCACTGTAAACAAGGCTGATTCCATCATCGGGACTGGGATTGCCGCCGTTTACGGTGTAGTAGATGGTCGCGCCCTCCATCGTGGTCAGCGTGATGGTTTCGCCCGCGCCGACCGTGGCGCCGGTGACCGGCGAGGCCAGCACCACCAGCCCGCTCGGCAGCTCCTCCCCGGGCTCTTCCTCGGGAGGCTCAACTACGACAAATGTGACAGCGGTCTTACTGCTGTCGCGCGTAGTCCAGTCTGTATTCCCTTCATCCCACCAGAGATATGTGTTGCGGTTAACGTTCCTGATATAGTACAGGCCCTCACCGGCAGATTCAAGCGCCCATGTTTCATTGGCTCCTGCGCCGGGGTATGTAGTCGAATAGCTGGTACTTGAGCTCATGCCCAGCTTCTCTCCGCTGTTTGACGTGAACGTCCAAGCACCGTCACTGCTGCCGACAGTCCAAATCTCGGTTTCACCGTAGCCGGTCAGCACATCTTCTACAACTTTAACCTCAACGCCGATGGGATAATATCTGTTCTTCACCGTGGCAGAAAGAGCCATGCCGTTCGACGGCGCGTAGATTACAACAGTGTCACCCTCCGCAATCGGCTCCTCCGCCGGCGTGTCGCTGGAATCGGCTATGGGGTAGAACTGGAAGGTATAGTTATTCCCTCCGCTACTAAGGCCAAACGTTGTAAATCGGCTGCTATAATACTCAATGTATTGAGAATTACTGTTGTATACGGCGGCCTTGTTCTTTATGTACCAGCCGCTTGTCTCGTTTGCCTCGAGTGTCCAATAACTATATTCGCTCTCCGAGTCTGTTGAAAGAGTAAGGCTGTTGCCGGTTTCCCCGGAGGTCAGATACTTCCCATCCGCGACGAACTGGAAACCTTCGGTGTTATCGCCCAGTACGGTGAACTCTGCGTTTTCGGCTGCGGTGGTCAGCTCGTCGTTATCGAGTGTTGCCGCGGCTCCCGCAAGGCCACTGCCGTTTTCCGTTGTGGTAATCACAAGCTGCTCGCTCGGCAGATAGATACCGACCACATCGTCCTCTTGGATGGGCACCACCGGCTCGCTGGGTTCAGGCACGTCGATGTCATTAACATTATAGAATCTGAGCGCGAACATGCCCTCACTGCCGGAAGCGATTTCGTGATAGGCGCTCCAGTAGTTTCTGCTTTCAAACCACTCGATATACGCATTGCGTACGGTGTTCTCTACATACCAGCATCCGTTGCCAGCGGATTCGAGCACCCACTTGTCGTTCTTTGCTCCAAGCGGCATGCTAGCGAAGCTGTCGCCCATAGCTAGTTTTTGTCCATCATACTGGAACGACCAGGTGTCATCATCGTTTTTGATAACGGTCCAGACGTCCTCGGTTGTAAATCCGGAAAGAGTGTCATCAGTGCCAACAGTTATATTAGTACCGATATTGTTATAGCCGCTATATTCGCCCGACAGCGCCTTATTATACGCCGGGGCGTAGATAACAACCTGATCCCCGTCCGCTATCGGCGCGGTCGGCGGCTCTTCCGTCCCGGTCGAGACAGTGTATTGCAGTTCCTGAAGTGCGCTGTATGTGCCATTCAGCTCCGCAACCGCCTTGAGCGTGCAGTCCGCATTTATCGTAGGCTTGTTGCTGTCGCTATATGTCTGGCGACTTGTATTGCTTGCATCCGCCGGGTCGGTCCCGTCCAGCGTATAGTAAATAGTCGCGTCTTCGGTCTCGGTACTCAGCGTAATCGACGTCCCGCTCGCAACCGTTCCCGCCTGCGGGGTGGCCGAAGGCGCCGCCACGGTCGGCGTCGTCGAGCCGCCATCCTCTAAGCGATAGAGCGTAACAGGCTGCTGATTAGTATAAGTGCCAGATTTATAGTAACGGAAACGCATTTCGCTACCACTTGCGTTAAACCGCATATAGGGACCGGGCTGAAGCTGAATATCAATACCTTCACTTGTTACATTGAAGGTGATTGGATATCGTGCAGCAGTGCTTTGAGTTTCTGTGGTCGATAGACCATTACCGCTGTCCGTGGTATGATAAATGTAGCTGCCGCTGGCAGCCTTTATGACATAGCCACCCACCACAGACTCAACTGTTACGGAGTATGCTCGGTCTGTTGTAATCGTCCCATTTGAAATAGTGGCAGTTATACAGTTGTTCCTAGAGTCCAGAGTGCCTAAGCTGCCGTTAAAGACATAAGCGGTTCCATCATCCGCCTCATAAACCAGCAGATATTCGCCGCTCCAATCCGTTAGATTCTCGGTTACTTCACGATATGTGCCGTTGCCATCCGCCTGTGCCGCTACGGGCACCATGCTCAGACACAGCGCGAAGGCCAGCACCAGCGCAAGCACGCGAGGGGCGCTTCTTCTTATCTTTCCGTCCAAAATTTTCCCTCCTGTTTAAATATTTATCTCTTACAATCTATTTTCAAGCCGGTGAGCGCCTTGCGCGGGACATTGCGCTTGCGCTTATCGCCGCCACCAGCGGTGTTGTCAGGAGTATCCCCATCGAGCCGGCCACGCTCTGCAGTATCTCGATGCAGATAAAATCCGTGTTTATCAGCTGCCGGAAAGGTATGTCGTACACCTGCACGAGTATGAGCATGTTCAGCGACGAGCCGGCGAAGGCCAGAATGAGCGTATTCGCCATTGTGCCCATGGCGTCCCGGCCTATGTTCATGCCGGATTTGAACAGTTCCCCCGCCGTGAGGCGCGGGTTGTGCTCATGCAGCTCCCACATCGCGCTCGCTATGTTCATTGACGTATCCATGACCGCGCCGAGGGCGGCAATCAGCACGCCGCAGACCAGCAGGCCGCTGATTTTCAGCCCCTTGTCCGCCCCGTACAGCATCAGGTTCTCGGCCTCTGACATGTTGAAGCCGTTGAGCGGCGTTATGGTCCCCACGATTCCCGCGAACAGCCCGGCCGCCGCCACTCCCCCCACGCACCCGAGCACGGCGCAGAAGGTCTTTCTTGTAAAGCCGTTTAGCAGGATAAGGCAGGCCGCCGTTGTCACCGCGCAGACGCCTATGGTGAGCCAGATGCCCGGCCAGCCCTGTATGAGGCCAGGTATCAGGATGAACCACACGCAGCCGAGCGTGAATATCAGCCCCAGCAGCGCGCGGATGCCCTTCCAGCCGCCCAGCAGCGCCAGTACGGCGCAGAACACAAGAAGCGCGATTCCTATGACCAGGCCGCGGTCGTAGTTGAACATGCCCGCGTAGTAGCTGCCATCCTCGTTGGTAAACAGCCGGACTATGACCCTGTCGCCCGCCTGCACGTCGACGTTGAAGAGCGCGCTCATATAATTTGTGAAAGTGAGCACCTCGTCTTTGTGCTCGCCTGTCAGCAGTTTAACCTCGAGCTCCTGGCTGCCCACTCTCCGGCCCTCGGCGTTATCGTTGTCCACAACGGCGTTGTCCTCGAGCACCGCCGTCACCTCCGCGCGCTCAAACACCAGCTGGCTGGCCGCGGTGGCAGTGCCGCCGTCCGGCCTCCCAAGCCATATCGCTGTGCTGGCGAGCAGTGCAAACATGAGCAGTGCCGCCGCGAGTCTCGCAATTAAATATCCGCTTTTTATCTTCAAGGGACACCTCCGCGCGCATGTAGAGCTTACATGCCATTATAATCCATAGATGCGTCTATGTCTACATAAACATTGTGTTAAATGCCCATTCGGCCGTTGTAAACAGGTCAAGGCTTTAGTGATTTTGTAAGTTTAGTTAATTTGTAAATGAATTCAAGAAAAAGCGAGACGGCATCCGCCGCCTCTGCCGCCCGTTTCAGTTGGTAAATGATGAAATTGGGAAGATAACGATATCATAATAAAAGCAGGTAAATTTCTGAGCAGTTAAAGGTACATAGCCGGCCGCGGCGGGCACTACCGCATTTGAACGAGCCGATTTGCCCGAAGCAGAATTGAACCCTGGTGAATAAGCGCATGTCTGGTTTTGTAATGCGGCAAAAAACCGCCGCAGGCGATATGCCGCCTGCGGCGGATCGGCTTGAGACGCAGGCACATGAAAGCAAAGCGCAGTTCAGCGGACTTGCTCCGGCGTGGTGCGGGGGTTCTTAAAGCCTTTGAACGTATGGACTGGATATAAACAAAACCGAAGCCCGGCGCAGCGGGTTCGGTTTTGGAAGGAAGGGCAGCAAAACGAGCGCGACCTGACCTTTTTCAGACTGAATAAAAGTCAGGGCAAGCGATGTGACGCTTGTGACAACCGGGAAAGAAACCCAACTGCGAGCCCAGCGCAGCGGGTCGCAGTTGGAGAGGAGGAGCAAGGGAGCGGGCGGATGGCGTCTTTTTTGCCGCAGGCATAAAAAGACGTCGGAGCAAAGCGGACTTTGCTCCGACGTGGTACGAATGGCGATACAGAACTTTTCAAAAAATCCTGTAATATCAATGGTTTCCGGGCTTGCCGGATAGCAAATAACTTGTATTAGACCCCCTTCTGGGCGGCTGTTTTGATGACAGCCGCCCTTTTTCTATCCCCAAATGAAGTGTGTGTTTTAGGGTGGGAAATCCCCTGATTTTTCGTCTGTGGGCGTCGAAAACGAGGCCACCCATATCCCCTTATGGGAGGCCGGGCGGTGATACAGGGGCATAAAACCACCGAAACGAACACTTTTCAAAACCGAAGAAAGGAGATGTTCGATATGGCGGTGTTCCGCATTGAGAAAACCCAAAATTATACAGTGATGTCCAACCACCATCTGCGTAATATGGATCTGTCGCTGAAATCCAAGGGACTGCTCTCTATGATGCTGTCCCTGCCGGAAGACTGGAATTATACCACTAGGGGTCTTGCGAAAATCTGCAAAGAGGGCACGGACAGCATCAGCTCCGCCCTGAAGGAACTGGAGCGGGCCGGGTACATCGTCCGCAACCGCCTCCGGGACAGCAAGGGCAAGATCGTGGATGTGGAGTATG
>CALWYN010000015.1 GCA_944385755.1 uncultured Oscillospiraceae bacterium | reverse complement strand
GAAAGCCGTGGGAACTGATATTTTGTGATAAAGAAGGTTTGCAGATGAGCGGAATCATAACGAAAGTATCGGGCCCGCTGGTCGTCGCAGAGGGCCTTGCCGACGCCAACGTGTCGGACGTCGTCCGTGTGGGCAGCCAGAGGCTCATTGGCGAAATCCTCAACATGTCCGGCGACTCGGCCTCCATACAGGTCTATGAGGAGACCTCGGGCCTGGGCCCCGGCGCCGAGGTCGAGACCACCGGCCTGCCACTCTCGGTGGAGCTGGGGCCCGGCATGCTGGAGAACATATACGACGGAATACAGCGCCCGCTGCCCGAGATAAGGGCACTGACCGGCGAGTGCATAGCTCGCGGCGTCCAGGTGCCGGCGCTGAACAGGGAGAAGAAGTGGCAGTTCACCCCGGCCGTGGAGCCCGGCGCGTTCGTGGCCGGCGGGGACGTCATAGGCACTGTCCAGGAGACGCCGGCCGTGCTGCACAAGATAATGGTGCCGCCTCAGATGAAGGGCACCATAAAGAGCGTGGAGTCCGGCGAATTCACGGTTGAGCAGACCGTGGCCGTCCTCACCGACGAGAGGGGCGTGGACCGCGAGCTCAACATGATACAGCGTTGGCCCGTGCGCGTGCCCAGGCCGTATTCGGCCAAGCACACGCCCAGTCGCCCGATGAACAGCGGCCAGAGGGTCATCGACACACTGTTCCCCATAGCCAAGGGCGGCACCGCCGCCGTCCCCGGCCCCTTCGGCTCAGGCAAGACGGTCGTGCAGCACCAGCTGGCCAAGTGGTCCGACGTGGACATAGTCATCTACATAGGCTGCGGCGAGCGCGGCAACGAGATGACCGACGTCCTTATGGAGTTCCCCGAGCTGACGGACCCGCGCAACGGCGAGCCCCTGATGAAGAGGACCGTGCTCATAGCCAACACCTCCGACATGCCCGTCGCGGCCCGCGAGGCCAGCATATACACGGGCATAACCATAGCCGAGTACTTCCGAGACATGGGCTATGACGTGGCCGTCCTCGCGGACTCCACCTCCCGCTGGGCCGAGGCCCTGCGCGAGATGTCCGGACGGCTCGAGGAGATGCCCGGCGAGGAGGGATACCCAGCCTACCTGGCCAGCCGCCTCGCGCAGTTCTACGAGCGCGCGGGCGTGGTGGAGTGCCTCGGCAGCGACGAGCGCCTCGGCAGCGTCACCGCCATAGGTGCCGTCTCGCCCCCGGGCGGAGACACCTCGGAGCCCGTCTCCCAGGCCACAATGCGCATAGTCAAGGTGTTCTGGGGCCTCGACTCCTCCCTGGCCTATGCCAGGCACTTCCCGGCGATAAACTGGCTGACATCCTACTCGCTGTATGTCGACACGCTCAGGCCCTGGTATGAGAGCGAGTTCGGCGAGAAGTATATGGCCAACCGCGACAAGGCCATGCACATCCTCCAGGAGGAGAACGAGCTCCAGGAGATAGTCCGCCTTGTCGGACAGGACGCCCTGAGCCCGGCGGACCGTCTGACGATGGAGACCGCGAAGATGATCCGCGAGGACTTCCTGCAGCAGAACGCCTTCGTCGACGAGGACGCCTATTCGAGCTATTTCAAGCAGTTCCGCCTGCTGGACATGGTCCTGGAGTATGACACGGCCTGCCGCGCCGTAATTGGCCCGGGCAACGTGGACAAGCTGTTCAACATCCCGGCCCGCGAGAGGATAGGCCGCGCCAAGATGGTGGAGCAGGACAAGGTGGCGGCCACCTTCGATGAGATAATCGCCGAGATGAAGACAGAGATACAGGAAATTGCCGAGGGAGGTGAGGACGAATGATCCGCGAATACAAGACAATTCAGGAGATTGCCAGTCCTCTTATGGTCGTCAGGCAGGTCGAGGGCGTCACCTACGACGAGCTCGGCGAGCTGGAACTGCCCACCGGCGAGGTCCGGCGCTGCAAGGTCCTGGAGGTCGAGGGCGACAAGGCCGTCGTGCAGCTCTTCGAGTCCGCCCAGGGCATCAACCTGGCGGAGACGAAGGTGCGCTTCCTGGGGCATCCGCTGGAGCTGGGCGTGAGCGAGGATATGCTCGGCCGCGTGTTCAACGGCATGGGCGAGCCGATAGACGGCGGCCCGGAGATACTTGCCGACGCGCACCGCGACATAAACGGCCTGCCGATGAATCCCGCGGCCAGGGCCTACCCCGCCGAGTTCATACAGACCGGCGTCTCCACGATAGATGGGCTGAACACGCTCGTCCGCGGGCAGAAGCTGCCCATATTCTCCTGCTCCGGCCTGCCGCACGCCGCTCTGGCCGCGCAGATAGCCCGCCAGGCCAGGGTGCTCGGCGCGAACGAGAACTTCGCCGTCGTGTTTGCGGCCATAGGCATCACCTTTGAGGAGAGCGAGTACTTCATCAACGACTTCCGCCGCACGGGCGCGATAGACCGCACCGTCGTATTCTCCAACCTGGCAAACGACCCAGCCGTCGAGCGCATATCCACGCCGCGCATGGCCCTGACAGCGGCCGAGTACCTGGCTTTTGAGAAGGACATGCACGTCCTGGTCATACTCACCGACATAACCAACTACGCCGAGGCCCTGCGCGAGATCTCCGCCGCGAAGAAGGAGGTCCCGGGCCGCCGCGGCTACCCCGGCTACCTCTATACCGACCTGGCCCAGATGTACGAGCGCGCCGGGCGGCGCACGGGCAAGAAGGGCTCCATCACCATGATACCCATCCTGACTATGCCCGAGGACGACAAGACCCACCCCATCCCCGACCTCACCGGCTACATCACGGAGGGGCAGATAATCCTCTCCCGTGAGCTCCACCGCAAGGGCATAGTCCCGCCGGTGGATGTCCTGCCGAGCCTCTCCCGACTGAAGGACAAGGGCATCGGCGAGGGCAAGACGCGCGAGGACCACTCCGGGACGATGAACCAGCTCTTTGCCGCCTACGCGCGCGGCAAGGACGCCAAGGAGCTCATGACCATACTGGGCGAGGCCGCCCTGAGCGACGACGACAAGCTCTTCGCCAAGTTCGCCGACGAGTTCGAGAGGCGCTATGTCAGCCAGGGCAATGAGACGAACCGCACGATAGAGGAGACGCTGGATCTCGGCTGGGAGCTGCTGAGCATACTGCCGAGGAAGGAGCTCAAGCGTATCAAGCCGGAGTATATCGAGAAGTATATGCCCGAGTCGAAGTGAGGCGGTGATCTGATGGCTAGAACCGCAGTTACCCCCACAAGAATGGTGCTCAACCAGCTCAAGGGCCGGTTGAAAACCGCGCGCCGCGGGCACAAGCTGCTCAAGGACAAGCGCGACGAGCTGATGCGCCAGTTCATGGACGTGGTGAAGCTCAACAAGGAGCTGAGGAAAAAGGTCGAGGACGGCATGACCGGCGCCTTCGCCTCTCTCACGGTGGCGAGCACCATCATGAGCCCTGACATGCTCGAACAGTCGCTGCTCTATCCGCGCCAGAGCGTGGAGCTGGGCATGACGTTCAAAAACGTGATGAGCGTCAACGTGCCCCAGTACAGCTTCCGGACCAAAAACAACGACCCCAGCGAGATATACCCCTACGGCTTTGCGCAGACGAGCGGAGAGCTGGACGACGCGCTGGAGAAGCTGGCCCGGGTGTTCGAGGACATGCTGGAGCTGGCGCAGGTGGAGAAGAGCATGCAGCTCCTGGCGGAGGAGATAGAAAAGACCCGCCGCCGCGTCAACGCCCTGGAGTATGTCATGATACCCGAGTTGGAGGAGAACATCCGCTACATCTCCATGAAGCTGGAGGAGAATGAGAACTCCACCAAGGTCAGGCTGCTGAAGGTCAAGGACATGGTGCTGCAAAAGGCGCACAATTACGATTATTGATTGGGATCCCGCGGGGCACTCGCCCCGCGGGATTTCCCCATGTAAAGCAGAGTTTACGCGTTTTCAAACAGGATTTCTGGACAATGCGCCCCGGCTGTGCTACGCTAGGTCCGGAAAGGGAGTGTATATATGACCCTGGGCAGAAAACTGCAGGAACTGAGGCGGGAGAAGAACTGGACTCAGGAGGAGCTCGCCGAAAAAACAGGCGTCTCCCGGCAGGCTCTGAGCCGCTGGGAGAGCGACGCGGCTCTGCCGGACACAAAAAACATCATACAGCTGGCCCGCCTGTTCGGCGTCAGCACGGACTACCTGCTGCTGGACTCTGGGGAACAGCGGACCGGGACCCAGCCGCGCCGCTTCAGCACCACGGTGCTGGGAGCCGCGATGCTGGCCCTGGGCGCCGCCGGCATATTGCTGTTCGAGATACTCACGCCGGTGTTCAGCTATCGCCACGAGGTGATCTGGGCGGGGACCGGGCAGAGCAGCGTCTATACGGGCATGTTCGCCTACATACGCTACGAGCGCCTCGGCTGGCTGCTTACGCTCTGCCTCATCGCGGCCCTGGCCGGGGCCGCGCTGCTGATTGCCGGTGTAATCAGGAGCAGGCGGGGCGCGGCGAAATCATGAGCGCGGCGCGCCTCCGGATAAAAACAGACCGCCCGCGGAACTGCTTCCGCGGGCGGTTTGGCTATCCTGTATAAATCGGGTCCGGGGGAATTGTGAGAGGCCCACAATTGACAATTTTCTGGAAATTGATATAATAATTACAAACACTGGCTGTATCGTCAATTTACTGATACTTGGCGGGGCGGAGTGCGCTGTTTATGAAAAGGATAAGGAAAATTCGCGAACGGCTTGAAATAACAATCACCGCGATAGTTCTGCTGGCACTTATGTATATGGCTCTGACAGATGGAAAGTATTACTATATCGCGGTGTGTCTGGTAGGGCTCTCCATAGTGGTGTTTGTTATAGTCATGCATGTCGTGTGGAGGTGCCCATACTGCCATAAAGAGCTGCCGCACGAAAAAGATAAATGCACATTCTGCCCCAATTGCGGACATGTTCTGGACGCGGAAGAATGAATATCCGCGCCGCAAACAGCATATCCGGAGATTGGGGCCATATGGCCGCCTGCTCTCGTGGGAGTGACGGAATGGGTAGAAGGGACAGGGTGATACGCGCGGCCATGGCCGGCAGCCTGTTCTGCGTACCGGGCGCGGCGCTGTACTTCCTGCCGCTGCGGCTGAATATGGGCCTGGCGGCCGCAGCAGACGCCTGCATCTCCCTGGCCGGGGCCTGCGCGGGGTTTGCCGGCGCGCTCTCACCGCACCCGGCGAGGACCAGCATTGGGCGGCAGCGGAGGCGATGGCTGAAAAGGCCCGGCAACGACGACAGGGACAAACTCCTGCTGCCGTGTGCTTCGTCGCGCTGAATCTCGCGGGCCGTCTGCTGTGGCACATCCCGCTGATGCCATCTGACCGGCTCCCGGATTACGCAACCAGCATGGTTTTCCGGGGACGCTTTTGATTGGGGCCGTAATCGTCCTGAATATGATAATCGGCGCTGTAGCCGGCTGCGAGGTATACGGGAGTGGCGTCAGGGCCCGGCCCGGGGATGCATTCTCGGGCGCGCGGCGCGGACACGTCTGCATAAAGAAACCGCCCACCGGCGCGACTTCCGGTGGGCGGTCCTTTATGGAATGAGGACAAAATGAAAAAGATGAAGCTGTCTCTTGCAATTGTTATGATACCAGGGAGTAGAAAAGAAAAAAACAGAACTTTTATTACAAAAATATTAAATCGAAAAAATATTGGGCGCAGAT
>CALWYN010000014.1 GCA_944385755.1 uncultured Oscillospiraceae bacterium | reverse complement strand
CCGTGACACGAAGGAATGGAAAAAGGAATTCAATGCCCGGACTTCGGCAGAACGTTCCAATAAACGTGAGAAAATAGACTTTCAATTAGAAAGCGGCAGACACCGCTCTACTAAGATGTGGTACTGCTGCTTCTATCACATCATGATGCTGCAACATCTTGATGCATGGGATCTGCCTTTCGAATCTCCATTACGTAAGTTGATTTTGGAAGAAGCATGATCCATGATTATTATAACGCATTTTTTCAGATATAGCGACAGCTATGTCTATTTCAGCATGTCTATTTTTCACTTTGTAGATAATATTTACTTTTCAAAGTTCAATACCAGCGTCTGCTGGCTGTGATCACTCAAGATTCCGAGAGATCATTTTTATTATTTTCCCTGAACGCAGCGGGCGTGTCAGCCCTTCACTGCGCCGCTTACTGTCATGGCCTTTTCAACCTGGGCGCTGAAGAGGGTGTAGATGAGCACGGTGGGTATGCTGGCCATGACCATGGTAGCGCCCATGGCGCCCCAGTCGGTGGTGTACTCGCCCTGGAAGAAGAGCAGCCCCAGAGGCAGAGTTTTCAAATCGTCGCGCGTGAGCAGTATGAGGGCGAGGTTGTACTCATTCCAGACGCTCATGAACACGAAGATGGCCACCGTGGCTATGGCCGACTTGACATTGGGCACGATTATCCGCAGGAAGCAGGTCCATATGGAGGCCCCGTCCAGGCAGGCGGACTCCTCGAGCTCAAAGGGCAGGCTGCGCATGTAGCCGTATAGCACCATGATGGAGAACGAGAGGTTGAAGGCCGTATACGGCACTATGACGGCCCAGAGTGTGTTGTTTATGTGCAGGTCACGCACGAGCACGGCTATGGGAATCATGATGCACTGCAGCGGCAGGAACAGGCCTATCATGGTGAGAATCCGAAGGAAGGTCTGGCCGCGGAAGCGCATCCTGGCGGTGGCGTAGGCGAACATGGTGGAGAAGGTTATGACGAAGAGTATGACGGCCGCGGTGACCTTGACGCTGTTCATGAAGTAGGTCGGCAGGTTGAAGGTCTCCCAGGCTTTGACATAGTTCTCGAAACGCAGGGTCTGGGGCGGGCCGAAGGGGTTCGTCGTGAATATCTCCATGTTGTCCTTGAAGGAGTAGAACAACATCCAGATTATAGGATAAAGGTTTATGACGGCGTAGATGTAAAGTATGACTTTGAAGAGAGCCGAGCCGACGGTTATGTGTTTGCGATGGTGATGTTGAAGTGTCATGTTGCCGCCTCCGCTCCTCAATATATTATGCGTTCACGCGCGACCACCCTGTTTATTATGATGGACACTATCAGGCACTGCAGCACCAGCATGACGGCGGACGCGCAGCCGTAGCCGTAGTTGCCGACCCTGAATGCGGACCTGTACATGAGATATGTGAGGGTGTAAGTCGAGGTACCGGGGCCGCCACCGGTCATGATATTCATCGTGGCGAAGGCGTTCAGGCCGCCCGTGATTGCTATTATAAGGCAGTATTTGTAGCTCTCCTGCATCAGCGGCAGCGTGATGCGCAGATGGGCCTTGAACTTGCTGCAGCCGTCTATCTGGGCGGCCTCGAAGTAGTGCTCGGGGATGGAATTGGCCGCGGAGAGCAGGAGGATGAACTGATAGCCGGTGTATTGCCAGGTGTTCACAATGGCGATGGCCACTATGCCGGAGTCGCCGTCGCCGAGCCAGTTCTGCCGGTAATCCAGCCCGAGGGCCTCAAAGAGCTTGTTGATAAGGCCGTACTCGGCGTTGTACATCGACAGCCAGAGCTGTGCGACAACGGTTATCGACAGGACCGCCGGGAGGTAGTAGGTGATGCGGAAGAACTTCTTTTCAAATCTGCCGGAGTCCTTGACGGCAAAGGCCAGCAGCGTGGCCACGGGAATCTGGATGCAGGTCTGCACCAGGGCGAAGATGGCGCCGTTCTTTAAACCGGTGTAGAAGATCGGGTCCTTGAAGAGCCTGATATAGTTGTTCAGGCCGTTGAAAGTGGAGGGGTTCAGACCGTCCCATTCCGTGAAGCTCTTTGTCAGCAGAATACTCAGGGGATAGAGGACCATGACTGTGATGAGAATCATGGTCGGCGCTATCAGCAGGAGTATCATGGGTTTGTTCCCTAGGTATTTTTTCATTTGCCGCCCCTTTCTTTATTCATGAGGAGGAGCCATTCGGCCCCTCCTCTTTGAATCGTCTTACCGGGGCGTCTAATCGCCGGTGACAAGAGCCACGCTTTCTATGAAGTCCTCGGCCGTCATGACTCCGGCGAGCAGGCTCTGGGTGCCCTCGCCCAGGACGGTGTAGAGCTCCACGTTGCTGCCGCTGCCCGCGAGGACCGTGGTGCTGGTGGCCTCCTGTATGGCCTCGGAGAGCTTGGCGTTCATGGCGGACTGCTCGACCTCCATCGGCTTGTCGCAGCGGACGGCGATGGTGGTGGAGCCGCGCTGGGTGTAGTTGTACTCGGCGTACTTCTCGGCCAGGTAGCAGGCCACTTCGACGGCGACGTCGTAGTTCTCGCTCCAGGCGCATACAGCCAGGCCGGCCGCCGTGCCGGTGCCGCCTATAAACGCGTGCTGGGAGGTCTCATACTCCTCCTCGGAGGCGGCGGGGATGGGGATCCAGTCGGCCTGATCTCCCAGGTACTGCTCGGTGGTGGGTATCTCCCACTGGCCGTTGAGGAACATGGCGGACTGCCCGTTGTACCAGAGGTTGGTGGCCTGCTCATAGTTGAGCGTCGTGACGCCGTCGGGGAAAGCGCCGGCGGCGGCGAGAGCCTCGAGGTCCTGGGCGGCCTTGAGGAAACCCTCCTCGCGGATGCTGTGGCTGCCGTCGTGCAGGCTGCTGAGGCCGTCGGGGATGTAGCGGGTCACGAGGGCGTCGTAGAGCGTGTTGCATATCCACTGCTCCTTGCCAAAGATGGGCAGGGTGGTGATGCCGGCGGCGGAGAAGGTCTCCGCGGCGGAAATCCACTCGTCTATGGTCCTGGGAATCTCGACATTGTTCTCCTCAAATATGGTCTTGTTGACGAACAGGAGCGCCACCTCGGTGCCGGTGTAGGGCAGGGTGTAGATGTTCCCGTCGGTGTGGTAGAGCTTGCTGTAGGCGGCGGGGAGCACCTTGTCGAAAAAGCCGTTCTCGGTGATGGTGTCCGTCAGGTCCTGGACCGCGCCGGCCTGTATCACGGAATCCAGCAGATTATCGCCCTGGATGCCGAAAATGTCGGGCATATCGCCGGTGGCGACCATGGACTTGAGCTTCACGCCGTCGTCGGCGGGCATGGGGTCGAGCTCGAGGGTGACCCAGGGCATGTCCTCGGCCAGGCACTCCACGGCGTAATCGTAGGGCAGGATCGTGTCGTCGTCGGAGTAGCGGACGTAGATGCGCAGAGTCACGGGTTCGTGCTCGCCGTCGCCGCCCCCGGAAGCGGCGGGGTCCTCGGCCCCGTCATCGGAAGCCGCGGGGGTGGGGGTCGTCTCCGTCTCCGCCGTCCCGCCGCAGGCCGCGAGGCCCGTCAGCATGACGAGCGCGAGAAACAGTGCGAGAAACTTTTTCATTTTTGTGCCTCCTCTTTTCTTAATTTTTTGCCAAAACTCTTTGACTCTCCACCGGCCGCTCGAGAGCGGCCAATTGTATGATACAAGAATTATAGGGTAAGAGGCCGGCTATGTACATGTAATTTTGAAACTTTTCTGGTAAAAAACGAACTTTATGAAGGTCAAGATGTGTATTATCGTCTATAACTACAAAATTATGCGGTCAATTTTGTGCATTAAGTCAAGAAAAAGCGCGGATGGCGGGAAAACAAAGAGTTAAACTCGAATGTATTTTTATATCGCGGCAAAAAGAAGCATCTTGACAAACATGATACAATACATTAACATACAAACTAGCCGTGCTATGTTGGCATTGTATCATCAGCGGCAAACGAGGAAAGGAGAATATGCCGTCAGCGGCGGCATGTGAAGTGAGCATGAGACCGGAGAAAAAAGCGAGTGAGATGACGGTAAAGGAGCTGGCCGCGTATATTGACCAGTCCGTGCTGAAACCGGAATTTACCCAGGACGACATACGCAGGTATATACAGGAGGGGATAGACTACGGCTGCCGCACGGTCTGCGTCAACCCGGCTTCCCTGGACATAGCCGCGGAGCTCTGCGCGGGCACGGAGACCGGGATCTGCGTGGTCTGCGATTTTCCGTTCGGGCTGTCCACAACGGCCTCAAAATGCCTCCAGGCCGAGGAGTACTGCAGGCGCGGAGACATCTTTGAGCTCGATGTCGTGGCCAATTACGGCTGGATACGCAGCGGGCTCTGGGATGCCGTCCGCGATGACGTCAGGGCCGTCTGCGAGGTCTGCCACAAATACGGCGTCGCGGTAAAGGTCATCCTGGAGACGGACGCCCTCAGCAGGGAGGAGATAATAAAGGGCACCCGGGTCGTCGTGGAGGCCGGGGCGGACTTCGTCAAGAGCTCCACCGGCTTCTACACCGGCGGGCCCTGCGTGGGTGCCACCGAGGAGGTGGTCGAGCTGATGCTCGAGAACACGGGCGGCAAGGCAAAGGTGAAGGGCTCCGGCTGCATACGTACGCGCGAGCACTTCCTGCGCCTGATAGACATGGGCATAGACCGCATGGGCATAGGCTACCGCTCCACACCCGTGGTGCTGGGGCTGAAAGAGCAGTAAGGCGGCGCCATGGACGAGAGGAAGCTGGCCGGCTGGCTGAGGACCGCTTCCGCGGGCGGGAAGCGCGCCTGCATCGGGCTGGACGGCTTTGTGGACCGCGTGCTCAGGGTTGTGGACAGCCGGCTGGACAGCTCCAATGTGACGTACATAGGCACGCTCCTCGATTACGGGTGCAGGCTTCAGGCCGCGGCGGGGATGAGCCTGAACATCGAGCTCATCCCCCGGAGCACCAGGCACGGCGGGAACGGGCCCATAATGGCCTACGCCCTCGCGCGGCTTGGCGCCGCCGTGACCTGCTGGGGCACGCTGGGATATCCCGAGATATCGCCGGTGTTCGAGCCCCTGGGCGGGATAGCGGAGCTGCGCTCCGTGGGAGAGCCCGGTTTCACCGACGCCTACGAATTCGACGACGGGAAAATCATAGCCTCCGTGCTTGAGCCATTGAACAATCTGAGCTGGGAGAGTATAATTGAACGCATAGGACGGGACGAGCTGACGGCGATGTTCGACGGTGCGGATCTCATAGCCCTCAACAACTGGACTATGCTCCCCTGTATGACCGATGTCTGGCACAGGCTGCAGGCCGAGGTGCTGCCGGGGCTCCGGCGGAAAAACAGGCTGTTCTTTCTGGATTTGGCGGACCCAGCAAAGCGCACTGAGGCAGACCTCAGGGAGGCGCTGCGCGCGGCCGGCGGGTTTTCGCCCTACGGGGACGTTCTGCTGAGCTGCAACTACAGCGAGGCGGTGCAGATCGCCTCCGCCCTGGGACTGCGGCCGGAGGGGCGGGAGGAGGACCTGTGCGCGGCCATACGGCGGGAGACGGGCCTGAGATGGGTGTCCATCCACACTCGCACGGGGGCCTTTGCCTGCGGCGAGGAGCAGAGCGTGTCCACCCGCGGCTTTTTTACGGAGAGGCCCTACATCTCCGTGGGCGGAGGGGACCACTTCAACGCCGGCCTGGCCTTCGGCCTGCTCGAGGGGCTGGAGCTGGACGGGGCCCTGCTGCTGGGGAACGCCGTCGCCGGCTGCTATGTGCGCAGCGGAATAAGTCCGGACGCCCGCCAGTTGGCGGGGTTCCTGGATTCCCTGTCCGAAATCTGATCACAGGGCCCGGCGGCCACATTCTTTGTTCGGGGGTGCGGACATGTTGATTCCCAATTATTTTGAGGACACATCGGTGCTGCGGGTGGGCGCCCTGCCGGCGCATGCCTATCTCATACCCGCTCAGGACGCGGAGACGGCGCTGCGCGGCCGGGAGTACTCGGAGTATTTCACCGGCCTTGACGGGCAGTGGCTGTTCAGGTACGAGCCCAATGTGAGGCTGCTGGACCGGGCCTTCTGGGAGGAGGGCCCGCAGCCGGAGGGCTTCGGCGATATACCCGTGCCCTCCTCCTGGCAGATGCACGGCTTTGACAGGCCGCAGTACACGAATATACGCTACCCCTTCCCCTTTGACCCGCCCTACGTCCCCTATGAGAACCCCTGCGGTTTATATGTGCGCTCTTTTGCTCTGGAGCGCAAAAGCGGGAAGGTCTATCGCCTCTACAGCGAGGGGGTGGACAGCTGCTGCTATATCTGGCTGAACGGACAGTTCGTGGGCTACAGGCAGGGGGCCTACGACACGGTGGGCTTTGACGTGACGGATAAGCTGGCGGACGGGCCGAATACGCTCTGCTTCCTCGTGCTCAAGTGGTGCGACGGCAGCTATCTGGAGGACCAGGACAAGTTCCGGTTCTCCGGCGTATTCCGCAGCGTCTATCTGCTCGAGCGCGACGGACAGCACATTGAGGACCTGCGGATATCCACGGACATATATGGCGGCCGGGCGGAGATCGGAGCGGAGTGGAGCTTCTCGCGCGGCGGGGATGAGCGCGTCGGCTATGTCCTGCTCTCCCCGGGGGGAGAACTGCTGGCGGAGGGCGAGGCCGCCGGCGGCGGGCTGAACCTCCGCGTGGAGGAGCCGCGGCTCTGGACGGCGGAGACTCCCGAGCTGTACACGCTGCTGCTCCGCTGCGGCTCGGAGTATATTGCCCAGCGCGTGGGCATAAGGGACGTGCGCGTGGCGGAGGACCTCAGCATCAGGGTGAACGGGCAGAGCGTGACCTTCAACGGGGTGAACCGCCACGACAGTGACCCGCTGACGGGCGCGAGCTGCTCGCGCGAGCGGCTGCTGCGCGACCTGCTGAGCATGAAAGCGCACAACATAAACGCCATACGCACCTCGCACTATCCCCCGCAGCCCGGGCTCCTTGAGCTCTGTGACGAGCTGGGGTTCTACGTGATAGACGAGGCGGGGATTGAGTCGCACGGCACCGAAGCGCTATATGGGGCCGACGCGGACATAGGCCTGCTCGCGGACGACGAACGGTTCCGGGAGGCCATAGCCGACAGGGTGCGCAGCATGGTGCTGCGTGACAGGAACCACGCCTGCGTCCTCATCTGGTCGATGGGCAACGAGTCGGGGTACGGGCGCAACTTCGCGGAGGCCCTGGCCTGGACAAAGAGGACCGACCCCAGCCGCCTGACGCACTACGAGTCCTCGATACACCCGTACAGGGGCGGGGAATACGACCTGAGCTCCCTGGACATCTACAGCCGCATGTATCCGAGCGTGGAGGCGGTAAAGGCCTATCTGGACTCGGGGCCGGAACGGCCGCTGATACTCTGTGAGTACAGCCATGCCATGGGGAACGGGCCGGGAGACCTCGAGGATTACAGGCGGCTGATGCGCCGGTATCCGGCCTTCTGCGGCGGCTTTGTCTGGGAGTGGTGCGACCACGCGGTGCTGACCCGCTCCGGGGACGGCCGCGAGCGGTATCTCTACGGCGGGGATTTCGGCGACGAGCCCAATGACGGGAATTTCTGCATGGACGGGCTGGTCTATCCGGACCGGAGGGCGCACACCGGCCTGCTGGAGTACAGGCAGGTGATACGCCCGGTGCGCCTCGTCGGGGCGGATGCGGAAAAAGGGAATTTTACGTTTGAGAACATGCGGGACTTTGTGAGTCCGCAGCGCGATCTGTGCCTGGAGTATTCGCTCCGGCAGGACGGGGTGGAGCTGCTCTCCGGCAGCCTGTGGGGCGAGGAGATAGACATAGCGCCGCACGGCAGGCGGGATATAAGGCTCGGGCTGCCGGAGCTGGACGGGAAATTTGCCTACCTCCTCTTCACCTGGCGCGGCACGGCGGGGCCCGCGGCCGGGCTGGAGCTCGGTTTTGACCAGGTGGTGCTGCGCGACAGCCCGCCGACCCTGATAAGCCGGGAGCCCTGCGGGGAGGTGTCCGTGACGGAGGACGCCGGGACACTGACGGCCACCTCGGACGCCGGCATAACATGCGTCTGGAGCCGGGAGACGGGAATGCCGTTCGGATTCGGCACGCTGCTGAGCGCGCCAATGGGCTTCAACATCTGGAGGGCTCCCGTGGACAACGACCGGTATATACGCCGGGAATGGGAGCGGGCCGGGTACGACAGGGCGATACAGCGCGCAAAGACGTTCGAGTGGAGGCGGGACAACTCCACCTTTGAACTGCGGACTCACGTCTCGCTCTGCGCGGTGAGCCTGAGCAATATCATGGAGATAGACTGCCTGTGGCGCTTTGACGGCGCGGGGCGCCTCTCGCTGAGCGTGGAGGCCGAGCGCAACCCCGCCCTGCCCTATCTGCCGCGCTTCGGACTGAGGCTGTTCGTGCCCAAAACCTGGACCAGGGCGGCCTATCAGGGCTACGGCCCCGTGGAGAGCTATGCGGACAAGCACCAGGCCTCCTACCTCGGCCGCTTTGAGGAGAGGGTGGGCGCCAGCTTTGAGCACTACCTCCGGCCGCAGGAGAGCGGGAGCCACTGGAACTGCACCCGCCTGGAGCTCAAGGACGACGACGGCCTGGACCTGGCGAGGATAAGGACCGGCTCGCCATTCTCATTCAGCTTCTGCGAGTACACCCAGGAGGAGCTGACCGCAAAGGCGCACGATTTCGAGCTGGAGACGTGTGACAGCAACGTGCTGTGCATAGATTTCGCCCAGAGCGGGCTGGGCTCAAACAGCTGCGGGCCCGAGCTGGCCGCCGAATACCGCGCGGACCGTACGCATTTCTCTGCCGCTCTGGAAATAGAGCTCGTTTCCAACTGAGAGAAAGGGGAGAGTACTGTGGGTTTTGATTTTGAAGCCAAAGTGGACCCTGGGGCGCCGCGCGCCATATACCTGCAATTGCTGGACATAATAACCCAGCAGATAACGGCCAAAAAGCTCGAACCCGGGGACATGCTCCCCTCGGAAAACGAGTTCTGCGAGGCCTATCACATAAGCCGGACCACTGTCCGGCAGGCGCTCCGCGAACTTGAGGAGCAGGGACTCATCACACGCAAGCGCGGCCTGGGCACCTACGTGACGGAGCAGAAGGTCTCGCGCCATCTCGGCAACCTCTACAGCTTTTCCGACGACATGAAAAAGCTGGGCATGACGCCCAGCTCGAAGATATTGAGCTACCGCCTTGTCGACAAGGCGGACTGCCTGCTGCCGATGCAGCGGTTTGACTCCGACAGGCTGATAGAGGTCGTGCGCCTGCGTCTGGCGGACGAGCGGCCCATGCTGATAGAGCGGACCTGCCTCCCGGTGAACCTCTGCCCGGACCTGTCCTGGGAGCGGCTGGAGAACAACGCCCTGTACACCATACTCTCCGAGCACTACGGGCTTCAGCTCTACAAGGCCGTGGAGACATACGAGGCTGTGGTGCTCAGCAAGGAGGAGAGCCAGACCCTCCAATGCGAGGTGGGGCAGCCGGCCTTCCTGCTGAAGAGGTCGACTTGGGATGTCGAGCAGAGGCTGATAGAATACACCGTGTCGGTGATGCCCAGCTCGCGCTCAAAATTCGAGATAACCATGTACCACGACAGCGTGGAGATTGCGAGAAAGCCCCTCTGACGGGCCTGGGAGACAGCCATGAGACGCAGGAGCATACATCAGAAGCTGACAAGGTCATATATTATGCTGATTGTTGCGGTTGCGTTGCTCATGCTGGCCGGCTCCGTTTTGACGATATGGCTCAGCACGCTCCCCAATATACGGCTCACCATGCAGAGCAAGCTCACTGAGCTGCAAAACCGGCTGAACAGCCAGATGGATTACCTGGAACAGGCGGTGGACACCACTTTTCTGGATCTGAATGACCTGGACGATAACCTGCTCTTTGACGAGGACGCGAACAGCGTACAGAAATACGGGCATATTACCCAGAGCCTCTATCTTGTGAGGCAGATCTACACCGACATAGACACCGCGGTCCTTTTCGGAACGGACGGCACAATCTATGTGGGAAACACCATAATGGAGGGCCGGCTGGCAGAGGAGTTCGACACGGCTTTCCACGAGACGCTGGAGAGCGAGCACGGCAAGACCGTCAGCTTCGGGCTGTGCCTGGTGCCGGCGATAAACCCGGCCAGGCCCGTATTGCTCGCCGGCAAGATGGTGCGGTACATAAACAACAGCCGCAAAATCGGGTACCTGTATATGGCCGCGGACCAGAGGCTGCTCAATGCGCTGTATGAGGCGTCTATGATCACGGCGGGGCAGAGGATATTCCTGTGCGCGGAGGACGGCACCATACTCTCGTCAACCGAGGAGGAGACGATAGGGAGCCGGCTGGAAGCTTTCCGGGCAGAGCCGGACAGGGTGTTCGTGAGCTATGAGGGCAGGCTGTGGCTGAGGCGGCAGGCGTATTTGCCCAGCATGAACGCCACGATAGTGCTCATGTTCCCGGCCCTTGAGCTGTACCGGGACAGCGTGGTGTCAATCCTTACGGTGCTCCTGTCCGCCCTGGCCGGACTGGGCCTTGCGATATATGAATCGGGCGTCATAACCAAGCGGCTGCTCACGCCGCTCAATGAGCTGGCGAGGAACGCCGACGAGATAAGGGCCGGCAACATGAAGCTCAGGTGCGGCCTGGAGACGGAC
>CALWYN010000013.1 GCA_944385755.1 uncultured Oscillospiraceae bacterium | reverse complement strand
GCCACCATCACCAGCAACGGCGTGGTCCGCGCCGCGAACTCCGCCGCCTCGTACGTTCTCTCCCTCATAGAGCCCGAAGAGGAGAGCTCCGAAGGCGCGCTCACCGGCGAGGGCAGCGGTTTCGGCGGTCCCATAACTGTCGAGGTCACCATGGACGGTGACGACATAACCTCTGTGACCATCGTCTCCAACAACGAGACGCCCAGCATCGCCGGCGATGCCCTGGAGCAGATCCCCGCCGCCATCGTCGAGGCCGACACGCCCGACGTAGACGTCGTGGCCGGCGCGACTTACACCAGCAACGGTATCATAAGCGCCGTCAGGGACGCCCTCTCCAAGGCCGGGAGCAGCAGTTCCGGCAGCGGCGGCCTCCCCGGCCCGGCCGACGGCTTCATTGGCCCCATCACGGTTGAAGTCACCATGGACGGAGATACGATAACCGGCGTGACCGTTGTCGACAACAGCGAGACGATCAGCATCGCCGGCGATGCCCTGGAGCAGATCCCCGCCGCCATCGTTGAGGCCAACTCCCCCGACGTCGATGTGGTAGCCGGCGCGACCTATACCAGCAACGGCATCATCAACGCCGTGAAGAATGCCCTTGAGGGCGCGCAGTGAAAGGGAGTGTGAGATATGAATAAGGACAAATACATTCTCAGCATTATCCTCGCCGCCGTCTCCGGCCTGGGCTGCCTCGTGCTGGTATTGATGGACGCCTTTGCGCCCCTGATAGTCCTGCCAGAGCTCGACGTGCCCATATTTGCCGCCGTCTCGCTCGTGGCCGTGCTTATCGAGTACTATTTCATCAAGGACAAGGGCGAGCGCATGTGGATGCTCAACTTCCTCCTCGCCGCGGCCTGCTTCGGCTTCTTCCCCTACTTTGCCGGGCTCGCCACCGCGTCCGAGGCCGCGAAGTTCGCCTTCATCGGGGCCATCTGCTTCACGGCGATAACCTTCGCGTTCGACAGCTTCAGCATCCGTATGAAGGGCAAGATCCTGGCCCCGGCCGCAACGGCATTCTGCATGTTCCTGGCCTGCCAGTGCTTCGTATCGATTTTCGTTTGAGCCCAACGCAAAAAGCCCGCGCCGTGTGCGGCGCAGGATAAATAGTTTGACGGCGTGGCCTGCGGCCACGCCGTCTTTTTATAGCCTCGCTCTCTGCTCCCTCGCTGGGGTGATGAGCATCGTTTGCAGTGGCCCGCGCCGGGCCCTGGGAGCATCTCAATCATCTCCGTGCCCGTAACCGTGTCCGCTGTGCTCATGCCATCCCCCGATCGGAGGCTCTATGCCCTGCTCCCGGGCGTAGGTGTAGATGAGCTGATATATCTCATACATGCTCATATTTTGTACCTGCTCAACCGTCGTGTCCGGGTCCAGCTCGAGCAGGATGAGATATGCCTGGTACTTCCCAACGGACATGCCCTCCGAGTGGGCCTCCTCTATCGTGTCCGAACTTCCGGCATGGCAGCGCACATTCCGGTGTTCCGAGGCGCAGTTTTCCATAGCCTGATAGATCTCCGCGCACTGGTCCTCATTCTCACCGGCCACCGTAAGGGAGAGAATGCCCTCCGTCATATACACCTCCACGTCCTGGTCCGCCAGTATCTGCTCCAGTGCCTCCCGGTAGTCGAGGTTTTTGACACTCAGGCCCCCCGCCAGGGCCTGCCCGTCCTCATTGTAGGCCTCCACGGTGACGATGCGGTCAAAGCAGTTGACCCCCAGTTCCAGCGATGGATTGACGTCAATGCTTATAAAGGCGGTCGGCGTAAAATATAGATACGCTCCGCCCACGCACAGCGCCAGCAGAAGACAGGCCGCGGCCATCGCCGGTCCGAGACGGCGAAGCGCGGTGTTTCTCCTCCCGCCCCTCCGGTAGACGGTTTTGCCAAGGTACTCCCTTGTGCGCTGTTTCAGCGCCTCGTCCGCATGGACCGCGTCGAACGCATCTCTGATTTTGTCGTTCAATCCGGCTCACCACCCTTCAGCGTCTTTTTAAGCATATGTCTGGCACGGTTCATGAGCGTATAGACGCTGTTGACGTTCTTTTGTAATATCCGCCCTATCTCCGCCGCGCTGTACCCCTCATAGTAATGGAGATACACCACGTCCTTGTATTTGGGCGGAAGGGCCAGCACCGCGTCCAGGACTTCGCGCTGTTCCGTGCCAGGCTCGGGCGCCGTGCCGTCCCAGTCGTCCAATGGGACCATCTGGGCGCGGAAAAAACTCTTCAGCAGGTCCTTGCAGGCGTTGATCGTCACCCGGATAAACCACGCCTTTTCATGCTCCTCGCTCTCAAAGGGCGCCGAGCGGAGGACATACTTCAGAAATACGGTCTGAAATATGTCCTCCGTGTCGGCCTCGTTCTTCAAATGAACCATGCAGATGCGCCTCACGGTATCGGCGTATTTCTCAATCGCCCTGTTCGCGTCCTCTTCGCTCCGCATTCACTGTTCACACCCCTGTGCTGTTATCAGTGACAGCCCCCGTGCCCCCCGTGGTGGCGGCCGCCGCCCATGTGCCCAATCCCGTAGTGGTCACAGACTCCGTCTCCGTCGGCGTCCACATATCCATATGCCGTCCGGCCGCAGATGTCGCAGATTCCGTCCCCGTCGGCATCGCCGCAGGCACCGCTCCAGACATCCCCAATGCCGTCCCCGTCCTTGTCCTGCCAGCAGTAGCCTGCGCAGTAACAGCTCACCGCGGTCGCCGTATCGCTCCCGGCGGCCCCAGCCGCCGAACTCCAGCCGTGATGATGTACCCCGCCCACAGCCATTGCCGCCGTTGTCCCAATCAGGGCGGTGGCAAGTGCTGCGCTGGCAATTCCCATTCTCCATTTCTTCATCTCAGATTCCTCCGATATGGTTTTCCCGGGGCTCCGCCCCCAGGTCTTTCACTGATAATACGACTCAGTCCGGGAAATCCATTCACTCGGGAAAAATTTTTTATTCCGCGCCATTTCTCACCACCGCATGGCCCGGAATCACGGCAGGATTTATTCAATACGATTATAGCTCATAAGCGGTGGCAGGTCCAGTGTATAGGGCCGGAAGTAAGCAATAGCGGCGCGCGGTTTTCGGCCGCGCGCCGCTCTCCCGCTCGTGGGACCACATACGGATTGTCCCGGCCGCCCCTTTCACGCACGGCGCTCCGAGCGGCCATCGGCCTTCAGTCTATCCGCATCGAACGCAGCGCCTCCGATATCTCCTCAAAGGCCATGGAGTGCGAGGCCTTCACCAGGACGCGGTCGCCGCGGTGCAATATGCCCGGCAGGGCGGCTATTAGCTCGGCCTTTCCCGGGAAATGCTCCCCGCCCATGGCCGCGCTGCGCTCCCCCGCAGTCAGCAAAACGGCGCCGGCGTCCAGCGCGGCGCGCCCGACTTCCCGGTGCAGCCGCTCTGAATCGCTCCCCAGCTCTAACATGTCTCCGAGTATACACACCAGCCGCCCTCCCAGGTCGCAGGCAGATGCGATGGCCATCTCCACGGAATCGGGATTGGCGTTGTAGCAGTCGTCTATAACCGTCAGGTACGGCGTCTCAATCAGCCGGGCGCGCCTCCCCACCGGCACGTAGGACTCCACCCCGCGGGCGATCTCGCCGTCGTCCAGCCCCAGCTCCAGCCCCACGGCCGCGGCGGCCAGGGCGGCATAGGCCAGGTGGCGCCCGTAGGCCCCAAGGCGGAGCTCAAAGCGCCGCTCTCCCGAGCGGACGGTCATGAGCGAGCCCTCCCCGCCGAGCGCGCGGAAATTCTCTCCCCTGACGTCGCAGCCACCGCCCAGGCCGTAGGTGAGCTTTCTTCTCCCGGGCTCCCAGGCCGCGAGCCTGGCGTCGTCGCCGTTGACTATCACCAGCCCACCGGCCGGCATCTCCTCTATCAGCTCACCCTTGGCTTTGAGTACGCCGTCCAGGTCACCCAGTGCCTCCAGATGCGAGCGCCCTATGAGCGTGTAGACGGCTATGTCCGGCCTGGCCATGGCGCCCAGGCGGCGCATCTCCCCGAAGTGGTTTATACCCAGCTCGACGACCGCTGCTCCGTGCTCAGGTCCCACTCTGAACAGCGTCAGTGGGACGCCGAGCTCGTTGTTGAAGTTCTTCTCGGTTTTCAGGGTGTTGAACCTCTGTGACAGCACGGCCGCGCACATCTCCTTGGCCGTTGTCTTGCCGCTGCTGCCCGTGACCCCTATCACGGGTATGTCGAGTTCCCGTCGGCAGGCCGCCGCTATCCTGGCCATGGCCGAAGCCACGTCGTCCACCAGTATCACCGGAGATGTCACCCCCTCCGGCACGTATCTGGCGAGGGCGCAGGCCGCCCCCCTCTCGGACGCAGAGGCGATATAGTCATGCCCGTCGGCCCTCTCGCCCGGCAGGGCGCAGAACATCACCCCCGGCCCCGCCTCGCGGCTGTCTATAACCCCGCCGGTCAGCGGCAGGTCTGAGCCGCAGTTGACCACCCGGCCCCCGGCCGCCCCGGCGGCCCGGTAAATTGTCATGTTCTTCATCTGTACTTCTCCATTGAGGCGTCTATTATCCTCTGGCAGAGCTCGCCGTAGCCAATCCCGAGCACCGCGGCCTCCTGGGGCACGAGGCTGGTCGGGGTCATGCCGGGCAGGGTGTTTATCTCCAGGAACCAGAGCCTGCCCTCCGCGTCATATATGAAATCCGCCCGGGATATGGCGCAGAGCCCCAGGGTGTCCCAGACAAGCATGGCGTCGCGGGCAATCTTCCACTCCACCTCCGGCGGCACCGGCGCGGGGGTTATCTCCTCCGCAGCCCCCGGCTGATACTTGTTCCTGTAGTCGTAAAATCCCACAAGCGGCCTTATCTCTATGCTGGGCAGCGGCTTGCCGGCGAGGATACCTATCTGTATCTCCCGTCCCTCTATGTACTGCTCGACTATGGCCCGCGCGCTCTCGGACGCCGCGGCCCTCAGCGCGCTTTTGAGCTCTTCCGCGGTTCTGGCAATGGACACTCCTATGCTCGAACCCGAGTCCACCGGCTTTACCACGGCAGGCAGGGGGCACTCCGCGCATACGGCGTCCAGATCCAGCCCGGCCAGCTCATATACCCGCCACTCCGGCGTAAGTATGCCCAGCGGCGCCACCAGGCGCTTGGTCAGATCCTTATCCATGGCGATTGCGCTGCCGAGATGCCCGCTGCCGGTATATTTTATGCCCATCAGGTCGAAAACCGCCTGAACGCGCCCGTCCTCGCCGCACTGGCCGTGCAGGGCCATGAACACGATATCCGCCGCCGCGCACAGCTCCAGGACCCTGTCCCCGAACTGGCTGTCGCTTTTCAGACGTCTTGCGGCCCTCACCGCCTCCATGTCCGGCGCCGCCTCCTCTATAACGGTGCCGAAGTCCTCCGGCGGGTTGTCGAATATCTCCTCCAGACTTCCCGCGTAGTCCTCCAGCCCGAAATACATGTCCGCCAGTACGACCGAGTGTCCCAGCCCCCTCAGCGCGTCCGCAATCTTTGCCCCCGAGGAGCGCGAGACGTTCCTCTCCGGAGAAAGCCCTCCGCACAAGACAACGATTTTCATATAACCGCCCCCTTCAAAATAGCCGGTGTATTATATCATGAACGGCGTGTGCTTTCAACGGATATTTGCCGCCTGAACGGCTCCGGGCGTAAACTCCGCACCACCGCACCCCGCGCCGGATTTCCGCACCGGCCGTCCCGGATTTTCCCGCTCTCCCGCCCGGATACGCGCGGCGCCGGGCGGACCCTTCTCCGCCCCGGCGCCGCATGGTTAAAAAGCCGTATATGACGCTCTTTTGCCGATTGATATTCCCACGGCCATGTGCTATACTGGTTCAAAATGTGTTTGAATAAAGGAGTCACCTTTCTATGAACTATGTTGTGGTGGACCTGGAGTGGAACCAGGCAATGGACGCCCAGGCCTCCGTATTCAACAAGCTCCCCATACGCCTCCGCGGCGAAATAATTGAGATAGGCGCCGTGCGCCTGAATGACGACATGACTCCCGGCGAGGAATTTACCGTGGATGTCCGTCCGGTGTATTTCAGACGCATGCACTACAAGGTTAAAAAATTGACCGGCTTTGACAAGGAGCGGCTGAACAACGGCCTGCCCTTCCCAGAGGCCATGGCCAGGTTCCGCGAGTGGTGCGGCGACGGCGTTACCTTCATAGCCTGGGGCTACGACGACCGCGCCATAATGGAACAGAATATAATCATCCACGACCTGGACTGGGACTGGATCGCCGACTGGGTCAACCTGCAGGTGATATACAGCATGCAGACCAGCGGCGAGCGCGAGCAGAAATCGCTCGCCGCGGCGATGGAGAATTTCGGCATCGAGCAGACCCGCGTGGCCCACGACGCGCTTGGAGACGCCTACAATACCTGCCTGGTGTGCTCTCATCTCGACATGGAGGCCGGCCTGAAACAGTACTCAGAGTATGACGGACGCTCCGGGGAGCTCCCGCGGGCCGGCGGCGGCGGCACAGGCCCAGATCCTATCCAACACCACTGTATTGCACCCTTCTCCTCCAAGGGGGATGCCTTTGCCGACCCCAGGATAAAGTCCCCCCCATGCCCGATATGCGGCGGGGGACTCACCCTCAGCAAATGGGTTGACCAGGGCGACCACCGCTATATGTCTATCGCGGAGTGTCCGGACGACGGCAAATTTCTGTTCCGTCTCCGTTTCAGGCGTGGTCCCGACGGCTCATACGCCGTCAACCGCCTCATATACGCGGCCGACGAGGCCATGCAGAATCACTACGCTGCAAAGGTCGCACAGCCGCGCAGGCGCGGCGGGCGCGGGCGCTCCAGGCATAAGAAAATAGCTTCACAGCAGAAAAAGGGGATAGTTGAGTAATGGAAATCGTTCTCATAGGTGCGGGACGCATGGGACAGGGTCTTGCCGGCCGCCTCATCGAGGAGGGCCACAGCCTCACAGTTGTCGATTGGGACGCCGACAAGCTGGAGCACATCTCCAACAATCTGGATGTCATGACTCTGCAGGGCAACGGCGCCGACTACGAGTCTCTCACTGAGGCCGGAGCCGGAGAGGCGGATTTGCTCATCGCAGTCACAAATGACGACGCCGTGAATATGCTCTGCTGCCTGACCGCCAGAAAGCTGGGTGTCAAAAACACCGTAGCGCGTGTCCGCACCATGGAATACTACCGTCAGCTGGTGTTCTTCAAGGATGAGCTCGGCCTCTCGCTGGTGTTCAACCCCGAGCGCGACGCCGCCGCTGAGATCTCGCGTGTCCTCCGCACGCCCTCGGCCGCCAAGGTCGAGTCCTTCGCCAAGGGGCGCGCGGAGATGGTCGAATTCACCGTAACTGAAGAGATGCCCATCTGCGGCCTGAAGCTCTTGAAGATGCGCGACCGCTACGGCAGCGGCATACTCGTGAGCGCCGTCGAGCACGACGGCGCCGTACTCATCCCAAGGGGCAACTACACCCTGGCAGCCGGTGATTCTATTCATGTTGTCGGCGCTCCGGCCAAGATGTCGGCCTTCTTCAAGGCCATAGGCACTCACAAGCGCAGTGTGCGCGACGTGATACTGGGCGGCGGCCGAATAGCTCTCTATCTCGGCCACGAACTGCTTGACGCCGGCATCCGCGTCAAAATAATAGAGGAGGACGCCGAGCACTGCGAGATTATCAAGGAAATACTCCCCAAGGCTGAGGTACTGCTCGGCGACGGCACGGATCCGCAGCTGCTGGAGGAGGAGGGCATCCGTACCACGGACGCCTTTGTCGCCCTCACCGGCAGCGACCAGAACAACATCATCACCTCCATGTTTGCCGCGCGCAGCGGCGCCGGCAAGGTCATCACCAAGATAAACCAGGAGGTGTTCCGCACAATGGTCGGCTCTCACCGGCTGGAGAGTTTCGTGACCCCCACGAACATAGCCGCCGACAATATAGTGCAGTATGTGCGTGCGATGCAGAACTCCCTTGACGCTAGCGGTATCGAGTCCCTGCACGAGATAGCCGACGGGAAGGCCGAGGTCCTCGAATTCATGATACGCAAGGATGCACCGTATCTGGGCGTCCCCATCAGGTCCCTGGACATACGGCCCGACACGCTCATAGCCGCCATCATCCGCGGCAACACCTGCATAATTCCCGGCGGCGACGACTGCGTCAAGCTGCACGACAGTGTGATAGCCGTCACCACCCGTTTCGGGATGCAGCGGTTCAGCGATATATTTGAGGGCTGAGCGCGATGAATTATCCGATAATATCACGGGTTCTCGGCCGCGTCATGGGGCTTGAGGCCGTACTGATGGTCCCAAGTATGATAACCGCGCTCTATTACGGCGAGCCGCTCACCTGCTACGTGGCCACGGCCGCGATAGCAATAGTGCTTGCCATACTGCTCAATCTGCCCAAGGTAAAGCAGAACGACATGTACGCGCGCGAGGGCTTCGTCAGCGTCGCCCTCGCCTGGGTGCTGATAAGCGCGGTAGGCGCCCTGCCTTTCGTCTTTTCCGGCGAGATCCCCAGCTATGTGGACGCCTTTTTCGAGATAGTCTCCGGGTTCACGACCACCGGCGCAACCATCCTGACAGATGTTGAGGCAATGAGTAAGGGACTGCTCCTCTGGCGCAGCCTGTCGCACTGGATAGGCGGCATGGGCGTGCTGGTGTTCATCATGGCCGTGCTGCCCCTGAGCGAGGACAGGAGCATGCACATAATGCGGGCCGAGGTACCCGGCCCCATAGTCGGCAAGCTTGTGCCGCGCGTCCGTCTCAGTTCGGCCATAACCTATCTGATGTACATCGCGCTCACGATAGTCCTTGTAATTCTGCTGTGCGCCGGCGGAATGCCTTTCTTCGACTCTATAAACCACGCCATGGCCACGGCCGGCACCGGCGGCTTTTCCGTCAAGCAACTCTCCATCGGCTACTACGACAGTGCCTATATCGACATAGTCACGAGCATATTCATGCTCCTCTTCGGCGTGAACTTCAGCATTTACTTCCTGCTTCTTATGAAAAAGTTCCGCCCCGCCCTGCTCGACAACGAGTTTCTGGCGTATTTCGGCATCGCCATCGGAGTCTCGGTGCTCATAGCCCTGGACATAATCGACGAATACGGCAACTTCTGGACCGCGATGCGCTATTCGCTCTTCCAGGTCTCCTCTCTGATGACGACCACCGGATTCGCAACCGCCGACTTCACGCTCTGGCCCGCCTTCTCAAAGAGCCTGCTCATAATAGTCATGTTAATAGGCGCGAGCGCGGGCAGCACGGGCGGCGGCATTAAGGTCTCCCGAATAATCATTTTCTTCCGGACCGCCCGGCAGGAAATCGGGAAAATGCTCAACCCCCGGCGGACCGCCAGCGTGCGCATGAACGGACGCCCCCTCTCCACCCAGACAATACGCAACACGCTTGTGTTCATCTCACTGTATTTCCTCATAACCTTCGTGCTCGTCGTGATTGTATCCCTCGACGGCTACGACTTTGAGACAACCTTTGCCTCAGTGGTCAGCTGCATGTCCAATGTCGGCCCCGGTCTGGGGCCCGCCGGCCCCATGGGCAGCTTCGATATCTTTTCGGACCTCTCCAAGGTGCTTCTCAGCTTCGGCATGCTGATAGGCAGGCTCGAGATATTCCCCATTTTGATTCTCTTCTCCCCCGCGACCTGGAGGAAGAGATAGGCGGCTCTCTCCGCCGCCTGACCGCCGAGGGCGCCGGACTCCTATTTTCAAAGCACAAAACCCCCGGGCAAATCTTTGCCCGGGGGTTATCATGTCTGATTACAGTCCTCTCCGCTCTATGCCCAATCAATCCCCGCATCCGGAGAAAAACTCCCTGGTGGTCTGCGCGTCGCGCAGTATTTGCTCCCTGAGCTCATCCGTGCCTGCGAACTTCTTCTCCGGGCGTATGAAGTGGTGAAACTCAACTCTCACCTTGTGGTCATAGAGGTCGCCGTCGTAGTCCAGGATGAAGCTCTCCACGGACACGCTGTTCCCGCCGGATACCGTAGGCCTGACACCCACATTCGTCACCGCCATGCGCTCCGTCCCGTCGTCGAGAAAAACTTTGGCCGCATATACCCCATGCCTCGGCACGAGCACTCCCGGCCCAAAACGCATGTTTATCGTGGGCGTACCCAGCTTTGCGCCGAGCTGAAAGCCGTAGTGTACGGTGTCCACCAGGCAGTGCGGGTGGCCCAGCAGGCGGTTCGCCTCCTCCATATTCCCGGCGGCAATCAGCTCCCGTATCCTGGTGGAGCTCACAACTTCGCCGTCTATTCTGACGGCTGAGATTATGTCGCAGCCCAGTCCATGCTCGGAGCAGTAGGCGGCCAGCCGCAGAGGAGTCCCCTGCCCCTTGTATCCGAAACTGAAGTCGTAGCCGACCACGACATGTACGGCGTGCAGCTCTTCGACCAGTGAACGCATGAAATCCTGCCAGGGCATACACATAACCGTGCGGTTGAAGTGGATAAAGATCACGCTGTCTATCCCATAGACCCGCCGTATAATCTCCGCCCTGCCCTCGGGAGAATTTATCAGCGGCACCTCGACGCCCTTGACCAGGGTGTCGGGGTGCGTGTCAAAGGTCAGCACCGCGGGGACCACGCCCCTCTCCTCGGCGCGTCTGCGCGTCATCTCCATGAGCGCCGCGTGGCCCAGATGCACCCCGTCAAAAAAGCCGAGGGCTATTACTCTCTTCGTCTCAGGCATACGTCAAACCTCAAAAAAGCTCTTTATCGTCCGTAACACGCCGTTTTCCACGGCACCCAGCATCAGGAACTCGCCGTTTTTCGAATAGACGCGGAACTCCCCGTCCGCTGCAGCCCCCGGGACGACCACGTCCGTGCCGTTCCGGACCGCCCTCTCCTCCGCGGGACTCCCAAGCGTGAGGGCCGGCCGGTTCCCAAACAAGGTGTCGGCTGGCAAAAGGCAGTTCTCCGCCCCTCTGCGCTCTATCTCCTCGAGCGTGAGCGCATCATCCGCGCGGAAGTCTCCGGAATACGTCCGCCTCAGGGCGGACATGCAGGCCCCGCAGCCAAGAGCGGCACCTATATCCGCGCACAGCGAGCGTATATAAGTGCCCTTTGAGCACTCCACGTCCAAGACAAAGTCGCCATTGTCCAGCGGGCCGCTGCACCCCAGGCGTGTTATGTCAACCTGTCTTGGCTTCCGCTCGACCTCTCCCCCGCCCCTGGCTATCTCGTAGAGCTTGCGACCGTTCACCTTTATCGCGCTGTACATGGGCGGTATCTGCTCTATTTTCCCCATAAAACGCGGCAAAACGGCGAGAACCTCGCCCAGGGAGGGCGAGATCACCGTCGCGCTCAGTGTGCTGCCCTCTATGTCCAGCGTATCGGTAGTGAGGCCGAAGCGGATATGCGCCCTGTAGCCCTTTCTCTGGGCCTCGGCGTACTCCGCCGCGCGCGTCGCGCGCCCCACTAGCACCACCAGCACGCCGGTGGCCATGGGGTCAAGAGTCCCGGCGTGGCCAACACGGCGCGTGCCCGCCAGCCGCCGGACCTTCCCCACCACGTCGTGGCTCGTCCAGCCGGCCGGCTTGTCGACTATCAGGATACCGCTGCTCACAGGTCAGGATACAGCTTGTATATGGCGTTTAATATCTTGTACAGCGCCTGTCTGGCCGCCAGGCTCAGAGTCACGCCGGCCGCCATCTCGTGGCCGCCGCCGCCGTAGACGGCACAGATGTCTGCGGCGCTGTAGCCGGGCCTCGTCCTCACCGAGACCTTGCTCCTATCCAGGCCCGTCTCCCGCACGGTGACGCTTATCAGGCAGCCCTTGGACTTGCCCGCGATCCCGGCCAGGTCCTCGCAGTCGTCCTCCGTCGCGCCGCACTCTCGCATCATATCCCGCGTCACGCACACGGCGCAGACCTTGCCGTCCCTCATGCGCTCCATACTGGTGAGCATCCTGCCCTCCAGCTCCATGCGTGCCGGGGTCATAGTGCGGAAGAGCTGTATGTTCAGCTCCCGGCTGTCTGCCCCGAGGTCTATCAGGTCAGCGGCGGCGCGCAGAGTGGCCGAGTTGGTGTTGGAATACTGGAAGCAGCCCGTGTCGGTGCTCACGGCGGCATAGAGCAGGCTGGCCTCATGCGGTGTGATGTCCCCGCACAGGGCCTTGATTATCTGCATCACCAGCTCGCCGCAGCTCGAGAGCTCAGGGTCCAGGCAGAGCTCCTCCGAAAAGCGCCTGTGCGACGCGTGGTGGTCTATTGCCAGTCGTACCAGTCCGTCGAAACCCCTGGGGAACAGGCCGCTGTCCGCCACATCGACGGATATGGGCAGCGTCGGTTCATCCTTGCGGCCCGGGTGATACTCCGACACCAGCGGCCTGTAGGTGTCGGTCAACTCACTGTTATAGATGCACCAAGCCCTCTTGCCGCTGCGCCGCAGCGCGGAGCACAGGGCCGCCCCCGAGCAGAGGGTGTCCCCGTCCGGATGGCGATGGCTTATGATAAGGTAGTTGTTGTGCGCGGCCAGCCAGGCGGCGCACTCACTCGCTGTCATGTTCGTCGTCATGGTTTTCCGTCACCTCTATCTCTTCTATCAGGCGGCTTATCCTGGCGCCGTACTCTATCGAGTGGTCGAGTTCAAAGACGAGCTCGGGAGTGTAGCGCAGGTTCAGCTTCTCGCCCAGTTCCCTCCTGAGCCAGGGGCCGCAGCTCTTGAGCCCGCGTTTAAACTCCTTTTCGTTCAGCTCTCCAAGCACGCTGAGCCACACCTTGGCGTAGCGCAGGTCTCCCGTCGTCTCGACTCGCGTGACGCTTATCATGCCCTGCTGCACGCGCGGGTCCTTGACAGAGCGCAGCAGCGAGCTGAGCGCGAGCTGTATATCGTCGTTTATGCGGCCCATTCTGGTTGAATTTGCCATATAGTTACCTCTTGAAAGTATTTAAAGCTTGAACTTGCCGGATTTGAGCCCAATGAGCACTGCTCCGGCGCCACTGTGATGCGTTTTATCTCCGCGAATACCACGTAGGGGAGGGCGTCCCCGCCCTCCCTTCGCCGCGAGACAGATCGTCCTGTTATCGCTTTTGGGAAGGGCGGGTGAGGACACCCGCCCCTACAGACACCCTGTCAGGCGCGGCGGCAAATCCAGCTCAGATTAATTCTCTATCTGCTTCATGACGTAGGCCTCGATGATGTCACCCACGTGCTCGTCATTGAACTTCTCTATCTGGATGCCGCACTCGTAGCCGGCGGCGACCTCCCTCACGTCGTCCTTGAAGCGCCTGAGCGAGGCCATTTCGCCCTCAAACACCACTATGCCGTCCCGCACGACGCGCACCTTGCAGCCGCGCTGCACCTTGCCGTCCAGCACATAGCAGCCGCAGACCGTGCCCACCTTGCTGACCTTATAGAGCTGCCGGATCTCGACATGGGCAATGACCTGTTCCTCAAACTTGGGCGCGAGCATACCCTTCATCGCGGCCTCTATCTCATTTATGCAGTCGTAGATGACCCTGTAAGTGCGTATCTCGACATTTGCCCGGGCCGCGTTGTCGCGCGCCGCGCTGTCCGGCCTGACATTGAATCCCACAATGAGCGCGCCGCTCGTGGCCGCCAGCATGACGTCGCTCTCGGATATCGCGCCGACGCCCGAGTGTATAACCCTGACGCGCACCTCATCATTGGAGAGCTTCTCCAGCGAGGTCTTGACGGCCTCGGCGCTGCCCTGGACATCCGCCTTGACTATGATGTTGAAGTCCTTTATCTCGCCCTGCTGTATGCGCGCGAAGAGGTCGTCCAGCGTCACCTTCTTGGCCACGCCCAGGGTCCGCTCCTTCTCCTTCTCCTTGCGCTCGGCCACGAGTTCCCTGGCCATGCGCTCGTCGTCGACCGCGTTGAACACGTCGCCGGCACCGGGCACCTCGCTCATTCCGGCTATCTCCACGGGGACGCTGGGCCCGGCCTCGGTCACGCGCTGGCCCTTGTCGTTGATCATGGTCCTCACGTGCCCCACGGCCGTGCCGGCTATTATAATATCCCCCTGGTGGAGTGTGCCGTTCTGTACAAGCACCGTCATTATCGGGCCGCGCCCGCGGTCAAGCCGGGCCTCTATCACCGTGCCCTTGGCCGCCCTGTTGGGGTTGGCCTTGAGCTCGAGCACCTCGGCCAGCACGGCCAGGTTCTCCAGCAGATTGTCAATCCCCTCGCCGGTCTTGGCGGATATCGGGCAGACAATCGTATCTCCGCCCCACTCCTCGCTGACTAGGTCGTACTCAGTGAGCTGCTGCTTTACCCTCTCCGGGTTGGCGCCCGGCACATCCATCTTGTTTATGGCCACGACAATGGGGATATTCGCCGCCTTGGCGTGGTTGATGGACTCCACCGTCTGGGGCATTATGCCGTCGTTGGCAGCGACGACGAGTATGGCTATATCCGTGACCGACGCGCCTCGGGCGCGCATGGAGGTGAAAGCCTCATGTCCCGGAGTGTCCAGGAACGTGATGGGGCTCCCCTTCACATTCACGGTATACGCGCCTATGTGCTGCGTTATGCCGCCGGCCTCTCCCGCCGCCACGTTCGCCTTGCGTATATAGTCGAGCAGGCAGGTCTTGCCGTGGTCGACGTGTCCCATGACCACCACGACCGGCGCCCTCGGCACAAGATCCTCCGGCGCGTCCTCGTGGTCGTCTATGAGTTTCTCCTCAACAGTCACCACCACCTCGCGCTCAACCTTGCAGCCGAGCTCCATGGCCACCAGTGCGGCCGTATCATAGTCTATTATGTCCGACAGCGAGGCCATGACCCCGTTCTTGATGAGCGTGCGCACGACCTCCGCGCCCGTCTTTTTCATCCTTGAGGCCAGCTCGCCCACGCCGATGGTATCCGGTATCTGCACCCTGGTGGGCGCCTTTTTGGCTATCTCAAAGTGGAGCTTCTGCATGCGCTCGCGCTCTTCCTGCCGCCTCTTGGTGCTCGCCGCGGCCTGCTGCTGGCGCTGCTTCTGCCTGTTCTGGAACTTCTCCTTGCCGCCGCGGTCGCTGCCCCTTTTGCCGCCCTCCTGAGAGCCGTGGGCGCCCGCCGCCAGGCGGTCAAACCTCTCGTCGTACTTGCCGAGGTTCACATTTCCGCCGCCGCGCGTGTCTATGACGCGCTTCTCCGGCACCTGCCTCGGCTGATGCGGCTTGGCCTCCTTCTGTTTGGGCGGCTGGGCCGGGGTCTGGGGCTGAGCCGCCTGCTGTGCCTGCTGGCCCTTTGCCTGCTGCGGCTTCTGAGCGCCGTCGGCCGCGGCTGGCCGTCCGGCCGGCTCGCTCCCGCTCTTCGCCGGCTTTGCGGCGGCGGCTTTGCTCTCCTGCTTCTGGGCAGCCGGCTTTTCGGGAACCTTGAAGAGATCCTCCATGGTCGCGCACTGGTTGTGCTGGGTCAGATACTCGAAGATAATGGACAGCTCCCCGTCCTCGAGCACCTGCATATGGTTCTTCGGCGTTGTGGCGTACCTGGTCAGTATCTCCGTTATCGCCTTTGAGGTCATGCCGAAGTCCTTCGCCACCTCATGGACTCTATATTTGTCAAAACTACTCATGGTGTTCCCTCCCCGATTTCCTTTTAACGCCTCTGCGCCTGGCCGCCTTTTCCGCGCGCCGGCGCATCTCCTGCGCGAGAGCGGCATACTGTCCCGTGCCGTCCACCTCGGCCAGTGCCGAGAGGAACGCCGCCGAGAGCCCGAAATCCGTACACGCGGCCATGCTGCAGCCGCTCTTGCCCAGTCTCTCCGAGAGCTCGGCCTTGGTATACGGCAGCGGCACCAGCAGAGCCCTCCTCGCGGCCAGGAAGCCCTCCGCGCGTGCCCTGGCATTTTCGGAGGCATCCGCCGCCAGGAGAACTATCCTGGCCGAGCCGCGGCGCACGGCCGCTCCTGTATTCTCTTCTCCTATCTCCAACAGCCCGGCTCTGCGCATGAGCCCGAGATAATTAAGCGCCCTGTCCGTCTCTCTCTTCCTCCAGCTCGGATGCGAGGCGCTGCATCACCTCGTCCGGAATTTCCGTCTCGAGCGCCCTGGAGAGCGCCCGCGTCTTCACAGCCCTCTTCAGGCAGTCTTCATTGGGGCAGACATAGGCCCCGCGCCCCGGCTTCTTGCCGCGCGTATCCAGCGACACCTCGCCCTCCGGCGAGCGCACCACGCGCAGCAGCTCCCGCTTGGGCTTCATCTCCCGGCAGCCGAGGCACTGCCGCATCGGTATTTTTTTAGGCATACGGCACCTCCGCCGCCTTGTCTCAGGTCTCGGAGACAGGCTTTATATCAATCTTATACCCGGTCAGCTTCGCGGCCAGCCTGGCGTTCTGGCCTTCCTTGCCTATGGCCAGGGAGAGCTGCGCGTCGGGCACGATGACCCGGCAGCTGCGGCCGTCCTCCAACAGCGACACGCTCACGACCTCCGCCGGGGCGAGCGCAGCGGCGATGTAGTCCTCAGGTGTATCGCTGTATTTGATGATGTCTATCTTCTCCCCGCCGAGTTCCTCGACTATGCTGTTCACGCGCCCGCCCCTGGGCCCGACGCATGCACCGATGGCGTCTATGGCCGGGTCCCCGCACCAGACGGCCATCTTAGTGCGGCTCCCCGCCTCACGGGCTATGGACTTTATCTCCACGGTGCCGTCGTATATCTCCGGCACTTCCAGCTCAAAGAGCCGCTTGACAAGCCCCGGGTGCGTCCGGGAGATCATGACCTGCGGCCCGCGCGTGGAGCGCCTGACCTCGACGACATACACCTTTATCCTGTCGCCCTCGTGGAGTTCCTCGCCCTTTATCTGCTCGCCCGGGGCCAGCAGTGCCTCCGTGAACTCGGAGTTTGAGCTTATCTTTATCGAGGCCGCGCCGGTGCGCGGGTCTATCCTCGAGACCACGCCCGTCAATATCTCGTGCTCCTTGGAGGTAAACTCGTCGTAAATCATGCCCCGCTCGGCCTCGCGTATGCCCTGGATGATGACCTGCTTGGCCGCCTGGGCCGCTATGCGGCCGAATTTCTTTGTCTCCACGGGTATCGCCACCGTGTCCCCCTCGGCGTAACGCTTGGAGAGCTTGCGGGCGCTCTCCAGGTCTATCTCCGCCGTGGGGTCCTCGACCTCGGAGACCACGGTCTTGTTTACCACGAGCTCTATGCGCTTCTTTGCCTCGTCGAGTATGACCTCCACGTTCTCCCCGTACTCCGGGTTGTCCTTGCGGAAGGCCGCCAGCATGGCCTGCTGTATCTTCTCATACATATACTCGCGCGGTATGCCCTTTTCCTTCTCTATGTCCTCGATGGCGGCGAAAAACTCAGCGTTCATCTTCCCCAACTCCTTATCATATCGTCATGCGCAGGCGCACCTGGGCCACCTGCGCCTTTTTAAACAGGCGCTCCGCGCCGTTGACCTCAAGCGTCACGTCCCCGTTCTCATAGCCCCGCAGGACGCCGCAATGGCTCTTGGCGCCGTCTATCGGCTGATAGTGCCTGACCTCCACGTCCGAGCCCATGAAACGCTCGAAGTCGGAAGGCCTCCTGAGCTCCCTCTCCGCCCCCGCGGAGGAGACCTCGAAAACATAGCTGCCCGGCACCGGGTCCTCCTCGTCCAGTATGGGGTCCAGCGCGCGGGAGACCGCCTCGCAGTCGTCTATGCTTATCCCGCCCTCCTTATCGAGGTAGACGCGCAGATACCAGGCCCCGGCCTCGCGGACATATTCCACGTCCCAGACCTCGCAGCCATATTCCGCCGCGACCGGCTCGGCCAGCGCGCGGACGGTGTCAACGAGCTTTCCCATAGCTCCTCCTTAACCATCTTATGACAAACAGATTTTACC
Organism: uncultured Oscillospiraceae bacterium; assembly: GCA_944385755.1. Classification (GTDB taxonomy): domain Bacteria; phylum Bacillota; class Clostridia; order Oscillospirales; family Oscillospiraceae; genus Scatomorpha. The sequence goes on along the minus strand of CALWYN010000013.1, from coordinate 4,569 downwards.
CAACAAAAAGAGTGGGCTGGACCCACTCAAGCAAGACTTACACTAGACTACTCTGGAATTTTACCACATGGCCGCCGGTATTGCAAGACTTTTTTTGCAATACCGGCGGCCAAAACCGCTTTTTACAGCGCGTTGGACCTGTTCACAAGTACGGAGAGGTCCACATAGTCCTCGGCCTCGGCCTCGGCCTCCTCATCCGTCTCGCTCTTGAAGTTGCGGTACATGGCAAGTCCGGAGCCGGCCGGGATGAGCTTACCTATTATGACATTCTCTTTCAGTCCGACGAGGTGGTCGACCTTGCCCTTTATCGCGGCGTCAGTGAGCACCTTTGTGGTCTCCTGGAAGGAGGCCGCGGAGAGGAAGCTGTCGGTGGCCAGGGAGGCCTTGGTGATGCCCATGAGCAGCTGGGTATAGGTCGCGTCAAGCAGCTCACTGCCGTCCTCACGCTTCTCGCCGGCGGCCCTGCGCGCAGCCAGGTCGGCGTTGGCCGCCTTGAGCTCGGAGATGTCCACCATGGCCCCGGAGAGCAGCCTCGTGTCGCCGGAGTCCTCCACGCGCACCTTGCGCATCATCTGGCGCACAATGACTTCGATGTGCTTGTCGTTGATATCGACGCCCTGCTGGCGGTAGACCTTCTGGACCTCCTGGACCAGGTAATTGCGCACGCCCGGCCTGCCGAACTCGTCGTCCTCTATGCCGCGTATGCGCAGCACGTCGTGGGGGTTCAGCGCGCCGGAGGTGAGCTCCTGCCCCTTGTCCACATGGTCGCCGTTCTGCACGAGTATGCCCGCGGAGAAGGGCACGGTGTACACCCTGGTGTCTCCCTCCGCCTCGTTCGTCACGGTCACGGCGAATATGGCGTTCTTGCGGGTCTCCTCTATGCTCACGGTGCCGGATATCTCGCTCAGCACCGCCATGCGCTTCGGCTTGCGGGCCTCGAACAGCTCCTCGACCCTCGGGAGGCCCTGGGTGATGTCGTCGCCCGCTATGCCGCCCGTGTGGAAGGTGCGCATCGTGAGCTGGGTGCCGGGCTCGCCTATGGACTGGGCCGCGATAACTCCGACGGCCTCGCCCGGGTTCACCGGCTGGCCAACCGCCAGGTTGATGCCGTAGCACTTGGCGCACACGCCGCTTCTGGCCTCGCAGGTGAGCACGCTGCGTATCAGGACGCGGTCGATGCCGTGCGCGGTCAGGATATCGGCGTCGTCCGCCTGGAACATGTGGTCAAGCCCAAAGAGCACCTCACCGGTCTGCGGGTCCGTCACCGGCGCGGCCGGGAAGCGCCCGCTTATGCTGACGGCAAAGGACTGGACCTCCTGTCCCTTTTCATACACCGCGCTGGCCCATATACCCTCGTGGGTGCCGCAGTCCTCCTCGCGGATTATCACATCCTGGGAGACGTCGACCAGACGGCGCGTCAGGTATCCGGAGTCGGCGGTACGCAGGGCGGTGTCGGCCAGTCCCTTGCGCGCGCCTCGGCTGGAGATAAAGTACTCCAGGACGCTCAGGCCCTCACGGAAGTTGGCCTTGATGGGTATCTCTATAGTCTTGCCGGCGGTGTTGGCCATCAGGCCGCGCATGCCCGCCAGCTGGCGGATCTGGTTCATGGAGCCTCGGGCACCGGAGTTCGCCATCATATAGATGGGGTTGTACTCGTCCAGGCAGTTCTGCAGCGCGCCGGTGACGTCCTTCGTCGTCTTTTCCCACTCGTCCACGACCAGGCGGTAACGCTCGTCGTTGGTGATGAAGCCGCGCCTGTACTGCTTCTCGATGTCGAGCACCTTGCTCTCCGTGGCCTCTATCAGGGTCTGCTTCGTATCCGGCACCGTCATATCCGCTATGGATATCGTCAGCGCGCCTATGGTCGAGTACTTGAAGCCCAGGGCCTTGATATTGTCCAGCACCTCGGCGGAGATGGTGAAGCCGTACTTCTGTATGCAGCGGTCTATGATGTCGCCCAGCTGCTTTTTGCCCACCTGGAAGCTTATCTCGTGGTCAAAGGCGTGCTCGGGGTCGGTGCGGTCCACATAGCCGAGGTCCTGAGGTATGGGCTCGTTGAAAATTATGCGGCCCACGGTGGTGCGGATGAGCTTGTGCGCCGGCACGCCGTCCACGGTCTTTTCAATCCTCACAAGGATGGGCGCGTGCAGCCCGATTATGCCGGAGTTGTAGGCCATCACGGCCTCCGCGCTGGTCACGTAGGCGTGCAGCGGCCTGTACTCGGCCTCGCGCTTGCCCTCGCTCTTGGCGGCCCTGTTCGCTGCCAGGAAATCATCGGCGTCCACGACCTCGCCCACCGGCAGGCCGGTGTCGCCCGCGTCGGTGACAAAGACGCGCTCCGCGCCCTTCTCGGCCTTGCCCAGGCGCAGATAGGTCAGGTAATACGAACCGAGTATCATGTCCTGAGTGGGCACGGTGACGGGGTGGCCGTCCTGCGGGCCGAGGATGTTGTTGGCCGAGAGCATGAGAATTCGGGCCTCGGCCTGCGCCTCGGCGCTCAGGGGCACGTGTATGGCCATCTGGTCGCCGTCGAAGTCCGCGTTATAGGCCGTGCAGACCAGCGGGTGCAGCCTCAGGGCGCGGCCCTCGACCAGGATGGGTTCGAAGGCCTGTATGCCCAGGCGGTGCAGCGTGGGAGCGCGGTTCAGGAGCACGGGGTGCTCCTTGATGACCACATCCAGGGCGTCCCAGACCTCGGTGCGCTGCTTATCCACCATCTTTTTGGCGGACTTGATGTTGTTTGCAACCCCGTCCTCGACGAGCTTTTTCATCACGAAGGGCCTGAAGAGCTCGATCGCCATCTCCTTGGGCACGCCGCACTGGTATATCTTCAGATCGGGGCCTACGACAATGACGCTGCGGCCGGAGTAGTCGACGCGCTTTCCGAGCAGGTTCTGGCGGAAGCGGCCCTGCTTGCCCTTGAGCATGTCGCTCAGGCTCTTGAGAGCGCGGGAGTTTGCTCCGGTCACCGCGCGGCCGCGGCGGCCGTTGTCTATGAGCGCGTCCACAGCCTCCTGCAGCATGCGCTTCTCATTGCGGACTATTATGTCCGGCGCGTTGAGCTGCATGAGCCTCTTGAGGCGGTTGTTGCGGTTTATGACACGGCGGTCGAGGCCGTTCAGGTCGCTGGTGGCGAAGCGGCCGCCGTCGAGCTGCACCACGAGGCGTATCTCCGGCGGAATCACCGGCAGGACGTCTATTATCATCCACTCCGGCCTGTTGCCGCTCTGGCGGAAGGCCTCGACGACCTCCAGCCGCTTGACTATCTTGGCCTTCTTCTGGCCCCCGGCGGAGGCCAGCTCCTCGCGGAGCTGCTCGGAGAGCGCCTCGCAGTCAATCTGCTGCAGCAGCTTCTTTATGGCCTCGGCACCCATGCCGGCGTCGAAGTCGTTCTCATATTTCTCGCGCATGTCGCGGTATTCCCGCTCGGAGAGGATCTGGCAGCGTTCCAGCGGGGTATCCCCCGGGTCGGTGACGATATAGGCCCCGAAGTAGAGCACCTTTTCGAGTATGCGCGGGGTGATGTCGAGTATGAGGCCCATGCGGGAGGGGATGCCCTTGAAATACCAGATATGGCTCACGGGGGTCGCCAGCTCGATGTGGCCCATGCGCTCGCGGCGCACCTTGCTCTTAGTCACCTCGACGCCGCAGCGGTCGCATATCTTGCCCTTGTAGCGTATCTTCTTGTACTTTCCGCAGTGGCACTCCCAGTCCTTGGTGGGCCCGAATATGCGCTCGCAGAACAGTCCGTCGCGCTCCGGCTTCAGGGTACGGTAATTTATGGTCTCCGGCTTTTTCACCTCGCCGTAGGACCATTCGCGTATCATTTCAGGGGAGGCAATGCCAATTTTTATCGCGTCAAAGGGTGTATAGCTCAACGATTATTCCTCCTCCATGTCCATTTCGTCGTCCCCGGCAAAGCCGCCGAAGCCGTCAAAGCCGTCGTCCTCGTCCTCATCCTCGCCGCCGAAGTCCCCGGCGTCGTAATCGTCCTCGGGCACGTCCTCAATTATGAAGCCGGAGGACTCTATCTCTCCGTCCTCGGCCCTGTAGTCGTCCCTCATGCCGGGGATGTAATCGTCGTCATCGTCGTCCTTGAGCTCTATCTCCTGCCCGTCCCTGTCGAGCGTCCTCACGTCCAGGCAGAGGCTCTGCAGCTCCTTGACGAGCACCTTGAAGCTCTCCGGCACCCCCGGCTCGGGGATGTTGTGGCCCTTGACTATGCTCTCATAGGTCTTGACGCGCCCGGCGACGTCGTCGCTCTTGACCGTCAGTATCTCCTGCAGCGTATAGGCCGCGCCGTAGGCCTCCAGGGCCCAGACCTCCATCTCGCCGAAACGCTGTCCGCCGAACTGGGCCTTGCCACCGAGCGGCTGCTGCGTGACCAGCGAGTAGGGTCCGGTGGAGCGCGCGTGTATCTTGTCGTCGACCAGGTGGTGCAGCTTGAGGAAGTAGACGTAGCCCACGGTGACCTCGTTGTCAAACCTCTCGCCCGTGCGCCCGTCGTAGAGCACGCTCTTGCCGTCCTCGCGCAGCCCGGCGAGCTTCAGCGTCTCGCGTATCGAGCCC
>CALWYN010000012.1 GCA_944385755.1 uncultured Oscillospiraceae bacterium | reverse complement strand
CGGGGCGGCGCTGCTGTTCCTCGCGCCGGGACAGTCCGTCAGGGCCGACGGCATGGGCGGCCTGGGCGGTCTTTCCGTCTGGCTCTCGCGCATACCGGACGTGACAAAGGACGCCGTAAAATACCTGGCCCTCCCAGGCGTGCTCGGCGTCATCCTGCTCGCCGTGGGCATATACCGCTCGCGCGGAGGAGGCTTCACCGCCTGGCTGAAGAAATACTCCGCCGCGCTCGTCTGGCTCTGCGCCGCGGTGATATCCGCCTACGCCATGTGCGCCGCCCCCTATTTTCCTCTCCGGGCCTGGTGCTCCCCGGCGGTGTTCGCGGCCGCCGCGGTCCTCGCTGCCTATGCCGCGACCCCCATGCCGCGTGCGCCGCGCGCGCTGAAATACGTCTCCGCCGCGCTCGTCTGCGCGCTCTGCCTGTGGACCTACTCCATAGCCGTCGGGGACATATCCGCCACCGCCGGGGCAAATGAGGCCCGGCTGGAGAGCATAGCGGAGCAAAAATCCGCCGGTGAGTCCGAGATAATCCTCGAGCCCATAACCGGCCGGACACGCTGGAACTGCTATCCCCCGGAGGGCGACCTGAACGACGACCCCGACATCTGGCCCAACACGGCGCTGGCCATGTATTTCGGCGTCGGGCGCGTCATAAAAGCCAATTAGCGCATAATCCCCCGCGGTTTTTCGTAAATTAACCGCGGGGTGATTTTTATATGAAACGCAACTGTAAGGTCATCGTGGCATGCATAGCCCTTCCGCTGGCCGCCGGCGGACTGGCCGCGCTCTTCTCCGGGAGCGGGATGGGGGAATACGCCCGGCTGGAGCAGCCTCCGCTCTCTCCTCCCGGCTGGCTCTTCCCCGTGGCGTGGAGCCTGCTGTATGTCCTCATGGGCATAGCATCCTATCTCGTGCTGCGCTCCGGCGCACAGCGCGGCGAGGTCCGCCGCGCCCTTAGGCTCTATGGCATACAGCTCGCCGTGAATTTTTTCTGGCCCATACTCTTCTTCGGCCTGGGGCTCTTTCTCATCTCATTCCTCTGGCTCGTGCTGCTCTGGATTCTGGTTTTGTCCACCTTTCTGAGCTTCCGCCGCATCTCGCCGGCGGCCGGATGGCTGCTCGCACCGTACCTGCTCTGGACCACCTTTGCCGGATACCTGAACTTCGGCGTATACCTGCTGAACTGACTGTGCGCCGCTCTCCACGCGCGAAATTCCGCGCGGGGCTTGCGCGTCCGCCCACTTCATGGTATGATGCTCCCAACAGCTTACAGGAGGCATCGCTATGGAATTTCTCGGCATAGACCTCGATATAAAGAACTCCCCGGAGCTCGACCCGGGGTATATTCCCCTGCACAAATTTAACTCCGCCTTCCTCGCCGGGGCCCACAAGTCCCTCGGCGTCGCGGTGGAGCGCGCGGGCGGCGAGATCGCCGTCAAAAACACTTTCATCCGCGGGACGGACGAGTTTTCGGCGGCCGACCGCTATTATGCCGGACGCCTTGTCAAGAGCATGCTCTGGCTCTACGGCGGCTGGAAGGTGTACATCTCCGGCGACCGCGGCATATACGAGGCCATAAGGGCCGATTACGCCCCGGGCGGGGCGCGCGAGTTCGACGCCGATTTTATGTCCGGCGTATACGAGCGGCCATTTGAGGTGGTCTATTGCGACGAGCTCCCCGCTGAGCACAGCCGTCCTCAGGCCATAGGCCGCCATCTGGAGGGCTGCCGCATAGGCTTCGACGCCGGCGGCTCCGACCGCAAGGTGTCCGCCGTCGTTGCCGGCGAGCGCGTGTTCTCCGAAGAGGTGGTGTGGTTCCCCAAGACCACCGAGGACCCGGACTACCACTTTGAGGGGATCGTCTCCGCCCTCCGCTCCGCTGCGGCGCACATGCCCCGGGTGGACGCGATCGGGGTCTCGTCCGCCGGAATCTATATCGACAACCGCACCATGGTCGCCTCGCTGTTTCTCAAGGTGCCCAGGGACAAGTTTGAGGAGAAGGTAAAGGACATATACATCCGCGCCGCCCGCGAGATAGGCGACGTGCCGCTCACCGTGGCGAACGACGGCGATGTGACAGCCCTCGCCGGGGCCATGAGTCTGGGCGAGAACAACATCCTGGGCATAGCCATGGGCACCAGCGAGGCCGTGGGCTATGTGGACGCCAACGGCAACATAACCGGCTGGCTGAACGAGCTGGCCTTCATGCCCGTGGACGCCAGCCCCTCCGCCATGGCCGACGAGTGGTCTGGGGACATCGGCTGCGGCGTCAAGTATTTCTCCCAGGACGCGGTGATAAAGCTCGCCCCCGCCGCCGGCATAGAGCTGGACGCGGACGCCTCCCCGGCGGAGAAGCTGAAGGCCGTCCAGGCCCTCATGGAGAGCGGCAGCGAGGCCGCGGCGGCGGTCTACCGCAGCATCGGCGTATACCTGGCCCACGCCCTCGCCCTCTATGACGGGTATTACGGCTTCAGGTACGTGCTGCTGCTCGGCAGGGTGATGTCTGGCCGCGGCGGAGACATCGTGCTCGAAAAGTGCAAAGAGGTCCTCGCGGACGAGTACCCGCAGCTGGCATCTCGCATAGTCCCCACGCTCCCGGATGAGAAGTTCCGCCGCGTCGGCCAGTCCGCGGCGGCCGCCTCCCTGCCTGAGATTGGCTGACGGGCCGCCATTCCGCCTCCATAATACAACCGGGCGGTGAGTATAACTCACCGCCCGGTTGTATTTTCAAATACGATTACCGCTTGTTATAGGCCTCGATGCCCAGCGCGAGCAGGTCCATTGCCCTCTCGAGCCGGTCCTGCTTGAGGACATAGGCCAGACGCGCCTCGTTCACGCCCTTGCCCGGCGTGGCGTAGAACCCCTCGCCCGGGGTGAGCATCACGGTCTCACCGTGGTCCTCGAACTCCTCCAGCAGCCACTGCTGGAAATTATCCGTGTTGTCCACCGGCAGCTTGGCCATCAGGTAGAAGGCCCCCTCCGGCTTACGGCAGACCACTCCGGGTATCTGCATCAGCTTGGCGTAGGCCGTGTCGCGCCTTCTCATGTACTCCTCGCGGACCGCGGCGAAATACTCCGGCCCCACCCTGTACAGCGCGGCAGCGCCCACCTGGTCGAGCGTTGCGGCGCAGAGGCGGGTCTGGCAGAGCTTCATTACCTGGGTCATGAACTCGGCGTTGTGCGAGATAACCGCGCCCACCCGGGCCCCGCAGGCAGAGAACCGCTTGGACACCGAGTCCACAATTATCACGTTTTCACGGGCGTATTCGAACTCGAGCATGCTCGCCATGGCGTCCTCGCCATATGTGAACTCGCGGTAGACCTCGTCCGCCACGATGAACAGCCCGTGCTCCACGGCTATGTCCGCCAGGACGTGCATCTCCGCCCTGGTGAGCACGTTCCCCGTGGGATTGCCCGGATTTGAGAAGAGTATCGCCCTGGTGTGCTCGTTTATCAGCGGCTCTATGCGCTCGCGCTCGGCATAGCGGAAGCCCTCCTCCGGCGTGGTGGGGATGGGCCTTATACGCGCGCCGGCCAGCTGTGTGAAAGCCGCGTAGTTGGGATAGTACGGCTCCGGCACCAGGATCTCGTCGCCGTCCTCCAGCACGCACTGCAGCGCCATTATCAGCGCCTCGCTCCCGCCCACGGTGGCGAGGATGCCGCCGCGCTCCACAGGCAGGCCCAGACGCTCATAGTAGCCGTGCACCGCGTCCAGATACTCCTCCACGCCGCCGGAGGGCGCGTACTCCAGCACGGGCGCGGAGAAATTTCTGACCGCGTCAAAGAACTCCCTGGGCGTCTCGACATCCGGCTGTCCGATATTGAGCGGATAGATGGTGATACCGCGCGCTCTGGCGGCGGCGGCAAAGGGCGCGAACTTGCGTATCGGAGACAGCTCGCACTTGAGTATCTTGCTCGAAAGTTTCATTTCTTTTCCTCCTCTTCCGCGCCGGCGCACGGATGTTTGTCCCTGTTGTCCAAATTATTATACCTCATTATACCTCCTCGGGCCCGCCTTGGCAACCTTTACTTAGCGGAGTCCCTTTTCAAGACAAGTGGTGACGGCCTGAACTCCGCCGGTTTCACCAAATGGCAGCTCCTAATCTGAAAGCGGCTGAGCGAGATTGTTTATCGCACCTTGCAAAGAACATTCTTATATTTTATAATAAAATCAAACCACCGGAGAAATTTGCGTCTATGCAGCAGGAACATGCCGGGAAGGCGGTTGAGCCATATGAAAAAGTTCGCTGTTTGTTTTTTATCGGGACTGGTCTGTATTTCCGGCCTGACAGGTTGTTCAGGTCAATCCGGACAGGCCGAAGGACCCGGACCGGAACTCATCTCTGCCGGGATGCTTGCTCAGGACGTCTATGATGCGCTGCAAGAGGAATGGGATTCCTATGACAACCTCGGTACGGAGCAGAAAATGCTGTCCGGTCACTTCCCCGGAGTCTGTTATGAGGACTTTTCGGATTGGGCGGCCAGCGAGGAGTTTTTGGGCATGTCCGTTCCCAATCCGCTGGAGGAGGCCGCCTGGCTTGAGCATGGAACGTATTTGGGTATGCCGGAGGGATTCCGGGATGCTCCCAATGTGCGGGTCAGCTTATGCGGCACCCGAGAGGGACATGTGGAGTGGCTCAGCATCCGGAGCGGCTATCGGGACGGCGAGATCAGGGTCACTCTGGACGCAATGCTGTACAGTGACCCCGCAGAGAATGAAAGCCCCGATAGCGGATGGTCCGCGGAACTGGAGCGGCAGTACTACATTGCGAATGTCGACGATGATCCCGTGTTGATTACAGAGGACAGCGGGGAACAATACGTCTCCCGTACCGCTTATCTGGCCCGGGGTCATGTGCTTTACCGGGTCAGTGTGATTGGGGCCTCAGATCTGCAGGACCGTGTTCAGGAGACGTTGGGAGATGTGCTCTCCGAGTTTGAAAATGTCTGACTGTCCGGATATGCAAAGCGGCAAAAGCACGGCAACAGGTTCTTGCAAAGATAATCCGGCGAAGAGAAAGCGATTCCTGTCGCCCCAATTTTAGAACACGGCTGCTCCCCGGTCAGGGAGCAGTCCTTTTTATAATCTGACGGAAAATTTCAATTTCCCTGAAATCCCGTCCCTACTTGAAGAGGGAATTGGCAGACATACTCCCCCGGGCCAACACATAGCATTAAACAGGCCCCGCACAGGAGCGCGGTGCGCTGAATGACGCTAAAATGGGGGATTTGCATGAAAAAGAACATCTCGAGGGCGCTCGAATACATAGCCTCACACCGCCAGGCGGCCTCCGGCGCGGCGCTCGTACTGGCGGTGATACTCATCTTCACTCTCGTCAGCAGTCCCGCCGTGGTCGGCGTCTCGGCCTCCCGCCGCTCCCTGCCGGTGTACAGCGTGGAGCGCGACGGAAAATACGTCGCGCTGTCATTCGACGCCGCCTGGGGGAACGAGGACACGGAGGAGCTCATCGACATACTGACGCGCTACGGAGTCCGGGCCACCTTCTTCATAGTCGGCAGCTGGGTGGACAAATACCCGGAGTCCGTCAGGGCCCTCTCCGACTCCGGCATGGAGGTAATGAACCACTCGGACGATCACGCCCACTTCTCCCGGCTCTCCGCCGCGGAGATAGAGGCTGACATAAACGCCTGTAACGACAAAATAGAGGCGATAACCGGTGTTCGCCCCACACTCTTCCGCTGCCCCTACGGCGAATATGACGACCACGTCATAGACACCATACGCGGCATGGGGATAACCCCGGTCCAGTGGGACGTGGACAGTCTGGACTGGAAGGGGCTCAGCGCCGACCAGATAGCCCGCCGGGTGGTCAACGGGGTAAAACCCGGCTCAATAGTGCTCTTCCACAATGCCGCGGAGCACACGCCGGAGGCCCTGCCCACGATAATAGAGTCCCTCCTGGCGGACGGGTACACCATAGTCCCAATATCCGAGATACTGCTCGACGGGGAGTACGACATAGACCACACGGGCCGCATGCGCAGCGCCGAATAGCCCTCCAGTATACGTATTCGCCCCGGCCCGCGGCCGGGGCCTTTTCCTGTACGCGGCATTTGCCGCCATGCGCGCCGGGCATATGCGGGGTGCAAAAAAGCATTTGCTATTTTCCCGCGCCCAAGTTAGTATTAGGGCAGCATCAGCGGGCGAACCCCAACCTGCACGAAAGGATGAGAGAAATGGAAAAAGCGAAGGTATATTTCACCGATTTCCGCGCCAAGCTCGGGGAGGGGCTTCCCACCAAGCTCAAGCGCCTTATGAAAAGCGCCGGTATAGGCGGGATTGACATGGACCAGCGCCTGGTCGCCATAAAAATGCACTTCGGAGAGCTCGGCAACCTGAGCTTTCTCCGCCCCAACTACGCCCGCGCGGTGGCCGATACCGTCAAGGAGCTGGGCGGCATCCCCTTCCTCACGGACTGCAACACCCTCTACGTCGGCAGCCGCAAAAACGCCGTGGAGCACCTCTACTGCGCCTGGGAGAACGGCTTCACCCCCCTGACGGTGGGATGTCCCGTCATCATCGGCGACGGCCTGAAGGGCACCGACGACATCGAGGTCCCCGTCAACGGCGGAGAGCTGGTAAAGGCCGCCAAGATAGGCCGCGCCATCATGGACGCCGACATAATCATCAGCCTCACGCATTTCAAGGGCCATGAGTCGGCGGGCTTCGGAGGCGCGATAAAGAACCTGGGCATGGGCAGCGGCTCCCGCGCCGGCAAAAAGGAGCAGCACTCCAGCGGCCACCCCTATGTAAACGCGGAGCTCTGCCGCGGCTGCCGCCGCTGCCAGCGCGAATGCGCGAACAACGGCCTCGTGTTTGACGAGGAGAGTAAGAAGATGCACATAGACGACGGCAACTGCGTCGGCTGCGGCCGCTGCATAGGCGCCTGCTCCTTCGACGCGATAGAGTTCTCCGACTACTCCGCCCCCGACATGCTCGGCCGGCGCATGGCGGAGTACGCCAAGGCCGTCGTGGACGGCCGCCCCTCCTTCCACGTCTCGCTCGTGGTCGACGTCTCTCCCAACTGCGACTGCCACGCCGAGAACGACGTGCCCATACTGCCGAACATAGGCATGTTCGCCTCCTTTGACCAGCTGGCTCTGGAACAGGCCTGCGTGGACGAATGTCTGGCCGCCCCCACGCTGCCCAATACGCAGCTCACGGACAATATGGCCTCCCCCCATTTCCACGACAGGCACGACCCGTTCCTGAACACCGCGCCGGACGCCGAATACCACGCCTGCCTGGAGCACGCGGAAAAGATTGGCCTGGGCTCTCGCCAGTATGAATTGATAACCGTAAAATAAGCGGCGACCCCCACAGGCCGCCGAAAAAGGCCATGCCTTTTTTCTCCGGCCCGGCTGCGCGGGCCGAAAACCGATTTTTATCTCTTCGCGCCCGCGGGCGCGAACTTAAGCGATACTTTCCCGACAGGCACGGGCCCCGTCCCATGGGACGGGGCCCGTGTTTTTGTCATGCGAAAGCACAGCAAAAACGGCAATGTGGCGCTTTCTGCGGCACGGCCATAAAATCACGGCGCGAGGTCCGTCCCGGCCCACATACACATGCGCCACGGCTTACGCACGGCTTTGCGCTGCCCAAGGGCACACGAAGTTTTGCGCCCGTTAAATTTTACATGTATTGCACATAAAATTGACCTTCAAACTGTCGGAAAGGACAAACGAGCCGTCTTAAATATTCTAAACATTCCAAACATTTTGTGCATTTATTTCAAAAAATTTTCGAATTTTTGGTCAAAATTCGCACATTTTGTTTGCTTTATCCTCTTTCATAGTTTACAATGCTTATTAGCTGAAATGCCCCAAGTATGAAGCAAGGAGTGATGTAGTCCATGGAGAACCTGTTCTGGATTGGCGTCGTGGGCGCGGCCGTCGCGCTGCTCTTCGCCTATTCGCAGGCCAAAAAAGTCAAGCAGTATTCCGAGGGAACTCCGACGATGCAGAAAATCGCGGCGGCCATACGCAAGGGTGCCAACGCATACCTCAAGCGGCAGTACAAAACTGTGGCCATAATCTTCGCGATAATAGCCGTCGTACTCGCGGCCCTCGCCTATCTGCCGCTCGTAGACGGCGAGGGACTGGTCTCAGAATTTGTGCCCTTCGCCTTTGTGACGGGCGGCTTTTATTCCTGCCTGGCCGGCTTTATCGGCATGCGGATTGCCACCTCGTCCAACGCCCGCACCGCCAACGCGGCCAGCGAGAGCCTGAACCGCGGCCTGCGCGTCGCCATCTCTTCCGGCTCGGTCATGGGCTTTACGGTCGTGGGCCTCGGCATTCTCGACGTGTCCGTCTGGTTCCTGATACTCAAATATGGCTTCCACTGTGACTCCGACACCATCGCCAACACCATGGTCATGTTCGGCATGGGCGCTTCCTGTGCGGCCCTCTTCGCCCGCGTGGGCGGCGGCATATTCACCAAGGCGGCCGACGTCGGCGCGGACCTGGTCGGCAAGGTTGAGGCCGGCATACCCGAGGATGACCCGCGCAACCCCGCCACGATAGCCGACAACGTGGGCGACAACGTGGGCGACGTCGCGGGCATGGGCGCCGACCTCTACGAGAGCTATGTGGGCTCCATACTGGCCACCTTCGCCATAGGCGCCAGCGCCGGCTACGGCTGGAACGGCATGTTCCTCCCCCTCGCAATCGCGGTCGTGGGCGTGATATGCTCCCTGATAGGCTCTTTCATGATACGCACCGGCGAGAAGGCCAGCCAGCGCGAGCTGCTAAAGAGCATGCGCACGGGCACCTACTTCGCCGCCGCGCTCTGTGCCGTGCTCTGCATCCCCCTGACCTGGTGGGTCATGAAGGACGTGGAGGGCGCGAGCTGGATAGGCATATTGATATCCATCTTCTGCGGCCTGGCCGCCGGCTGCGCGATAGGCTATGTCACCGAGTATTACACCTCGGACACCTATAAGCCCACACAGAACCTCTCCGACGCCACGGAGACCGGCGCCGCCACGACGATAATCGGCGGCATCTCCCTGGGCATGCTCAGCACCGCCGCGCCCATACTCATAGTCAGCGCCGCGGTCATAATCAGTTTCATCGCCTCCGGCGGCACGCTTGTCACCAATTCGGCGAATTATGACATGAGCTTCAACAACGGCCTCTACGGCATCGGCATCTCCGCCATAGGCATGCTGGCCACCCTGGGGATAACCCTCGCCACGGACGCCTACGGCCCCGTGGCCGACAACGCCGGCGGCATAGCCGAGATGAGCGGCCTAGGTGAGGAGGTCCGCGAGCGCACGGACGCCCTCGACTCGCTGGGCAACACGACTGCCGCCACCGGCAAGGGCTTCGCCATAGGCTCCGCCGCCCTGACCGCCCTGGCCCTGCTCGTCTCCTATGTGGAGGTGGCCGAGGACTATATGGGCGGGGCGCGCATAGACCTGTCCGTGACACACCCCGCCATCCTCGTAGGGCTCTTCGTGGGCGTCATGCTCGTGTTCATCTTCGGCGCGCTCACCATGAGCGCGGTTCAGAAGGCCGCCCAGCACGTGGTCGTCGAGGTCCGGCGGCAGTTCCGCGAGATAGCCGGCATAATGGACGGCGAGGCCGAACCCGACTACGAGAGCTGCGTCGACCTCTGCACCAGCGGCGCGCTGAGGGCCATGGTGCTCCCCGCACTGCTCGCGGTCATAGTGCCCATCGGCACCGGCCTCATACTGGGCGTCGAGGGCGTGATAGGCCTGCTGGCCGGCACCACGGTCTGCGGCTTCGGCATGGCGGTGTTCATGTCGAACTCCGGCGGCGCCTGGGACAATGCCAAGAAGTACATAGAGGCCGGCCACCACGGCGGCAAGGGCAGCGAGTGCCACAAGGCCGGCGTCATAGGCGACACGGTGGGTGACCCGTTCAAGGACACCTCCGGCCCGAGTTTGAACATACTCATAAAGCTCTGCTCGACCGTCTCGATAGTCTTTTCCGCCGTCATAGCCAACGTGCACCTGTTCTGATCTCATCCGCCCGGACGTGGGCCGCGTCCGGGCAGGCCCAAACGCCCCGCACCTCTTAGAAAAGAGGTGCGGGGCGTTTTTTAAGTTCTCTCAGGTTTTCAGGTACCCAGATACGCGGCCTGCACCGCCTCGTTGGAGAGGAGCTCGGCCCCGGTGCCGCTTATCGTTATCCGGCCGGTCTCGAGGACATAACCGGTGTCCGCGGTCTGCAGCGCCATGTTGGCGTTCTGCTCTATTAGCAGTATTGTGACGCCGCGCTTGCGTATCTCGTTTATTATCGAGAAGATATCCCTCACTATTATGGGCGCAAGGCCCAGGCTGGGCTCATCCATCATCAGCAGTTTGGGCCTGCTCATCAGCGCGCGGCCGACGGCCAGCATCTGCTGTTCGCCGCCGGAGAGCGTGCCTCCGGCCTGCCAGGAGCGTTCACGAAGCCGCGGGAAGAGGCTGTAGACCCATTCTATGTCCTCATCCAGCCTGTCGCGGCGCATATATGCCCCCACCTTGAGGTTCTCCAGCACCGTCAGGTCCGGGAATATCCTGCGGCCCTCCGGCACCAGGGTTATCCCCTTCTTGACGATGTTTGTCGTGTCCTGGCCGGTGATGTCCTCGCCGTCGAACACTATCTGCCCGGCCCGTGGCCTGACCAGTCCCACTATGCTCCTCAGCGTGGAGCTCTTTCCGGCGCCATTCGCGCCTATGAGCGTGACGATCTCGCCCTCGTGTACGTCAAAGGACACGCCCTTTACAGCCTCAATGCCGCCGTAGCTGACCTGCAGGTCCTTTATGCTCAGTATGACTCCGCTCATTCGACCACCCCCAGGTATGCGTCGATGACGCGCCTGTCCGACTTGACCACATCCGGCGTGCCCGAACTGATAAGCCTGCCAAAGTCGATGACGTAGATACGGTCGGAAAACTGCATGACGAGATCCATATGGTGCTCTATCATGAGTATGGTCAGGCCGTGCTTCTCCTTTATCTCCACTATGTACTCGCCGAGCTCCTGGGTCTCCTGCGGGTTCATGCCCGCGGCTGGCTCGTCAAGCAGCAGCAGCTTCGGCTCAGTGGCCAGCGCCCTGGCAATCTCCAGACGGCGCTGGATGCCGTAGGGCAGGCTGCCCGCCACCTCGTCTCTGAGCTGGTCAAGGCCCTGCTCCGCCAGGAGCTCCATTGCCTCCTCGCGCATCCTGCGCTCCTCCCTGCCGTTGAGGCGCAGCGTGGCGGAAAACACGTTCTGCTTAGCCCTCATGTGCTTGGCTATGAGCACGTTGTCCAGCACGCTCAGCGCGGAGAAGAGGCGGATGTTCTGGAAGGTGCGCGCTATGCCGAGATATGTGATCCTGTCGGGCGTGGGCGCTATGACCTTGTTTGTCATGGCAAATTCGTCGTTCTGCCTGGCCAGCTCCATGCGCGCGGCGGCCCGCTTCGGCAGCTCCGCGCTAAGTTCGGCCTTCCGGGCGCTGAAGTTCTGCTCGATCGCGGCCTTCTTGCCCTCGAAGGCGGCGCGGAGGGCGTCGCGCTTCGGCTGGTCTGACTCAGCGTCCATTGCCCTTGCTGTCTCGGCCTCCGCCCTGCCCAGTTCCGCGGCGCACTGCCCGTCGAGCTCCGCGAGCCGGTCCAGTATCTCGGGGTCGTCCTGTCCGTCGTATTTCGCGGTGTACAGCGTGGGATGCTCCCCCTGATATGCCTTGGCCATCTTGCCGGAGGGGTGGTTGCGCACAATGGTCTCGCCCATGAACTCTATGCGCCCGTTGGTGGGCTGGTAGACGCCCGTGACGCAGTTGAAGGCCGTGGTCTTGCCCGCGCCGTTGGGGCCTATGAGGGCCACGATCTCGCCTTTGTTCACCTCGAAAGAGAGGTTGTTGACCGCCACGACGCCGCCGAACTGCATGCTCACATTCTCCATGCGCAGGACGTTCTCGCGCTTTTCACTCATTTGGACGCACCTCCCTCCGCGCTGGCCGGAGCCGCGGCCGGTTTTCTTCGCCGCCGGAACAGGTCGGGCAGCTCTTTCTGCCCCATCAGGCCCTTGCGGAAGAAGAGCACCACCAGCATAATGATGACGCTGAACACGACCAGCCTGAAGCCGCTGCGGAATATGGTGGACTCTATGCCGAGGAAGCTACCGCTGTCCAGCCCGCGCAGCCACCACTCGGAGCAGGCGATGAACAGGAAGGACGCTATGCAGCTGCCCGTCACCGAGCCGAGCCCGCCGAGCACGACTATCAGAAGTATCTCATACGTCATCGAGGACTTGAACTGCGCGGCCTGTATGGTGTTCATGAACATCGCCAGCAGCGCGCCGCCCACTCCCGCGAAGAAGCAGGAGATGCAGAAGGCCATCTGCTTGTGTTTGAAGAGCTTTATGCCCATGGCCTCCGCCGCCACCTCGTCCTCGCGTATGGCCTTGAACGCGCGCCCGTAGGACGAATTTATCAGCAGGACTATCAGCAGGATGCACATCGACGCCACGAATACCGGGACAAAGGTCGCGAAGGACACGCTGGTCCCCCCGATTTCAAATGTGAAGTCGCTCAGCCTCGTATAGCCCCTCAGGACGTTGGAGCCGTTGGTGAGCGGGCCGAGCTTTGCCCACTGGAATATGGCCTTTATTATCTCCGCAAAGCCCAGGGTGGCGATGGCCAGGTAGTCGCTCTTGAGCCTCAGCACCGGCAGGCCTATCAGCCAGGCGAAGAGGGCCGCGACCGCGCCGGCGAGCAGCATCGCCAGCAGCGCACCCAATATGAGGCCCGGCGCGGCCGTGGCCTCCAGGCCGAACAGCCCGTTTATCGCCTCCTGGAAGGAGAACGTCACCACCGCGTCGTAGTACTGATATACACTCGCGGTATTCTCGCTGGGGATGGAGAAGATGGCGTAGGTGTACGCGCCTATCAGCATAAAGCCGGCCTGGCCGAGCGAAAACAGCCCCGTAAAGCCGTTCAGCAGGTTCATGGACACCGCGACCAGGGCATACACCGCGCTCTTTTGTATCACGGTTATCAGCATATACATTCTCGAGGTGGGGGCGATGACTGCGTCAAGCAGTATTGTGAGCGCGTAAAGGGCTATGAGAAATGCCGCCGTGATTATGACATTCAGTTTTTTTCTGCTCTTTTCCATGGCGCGCCTCCTCAGACCTTATCCGTGGCCTTCTCGCCGAAAAGCCCGGTGGGCTTAAAGACGAGTATGACGATGAGCAGGACAAAGGTGAAAGCGTCGGCGAACGTGGACAGGCCGAGCGGCTGCTGGATGACCCCGAAAGTGGTGAGCAGGGTGTCCAGCCCCTTGATTATGTTCTCGCATATGCCGATAATGAACGCGCCTATCACCGCGCCAGGTATGGAACCTATGCCCCCGAACACCGCCGCGACAAAGGCCTTCAGCCCGGGCATGGCGCCTACCGTCGGCGTGACGCCGGGGTAGTTCGTAAAGAACAGCATCGAACCTATGGCCGCCAGGAACGAGCCTATAATAAATGTTATGGATATGACGTTGTTTATCTTTATACCCATGAGCGAGCTCGTCTCGAAATCCCTGGCCACGGCCCTCATTGCCATGCCTATCTTGGTGTGGTTTATGAGCTGGACCAGCAGCACGACGAGCAGGAACGTGAGCACCGGAGTGACGAGCGTCACCATCTTCGTCGTGGCCCCGAACACGCTGACCGTGTCCGAGATCCAGGGGATGGTGGGATAATTCTTGTTCAGGCCGCCCGTCACATACAGCGCGAGGTTCTGCAGCAGATAGCTCACGCCTATGGCGCTTATCATGACAGACATGCGGGGCGCGCGGCGCAGCGGCTTGTAGGCCACGCGCTCGATTACGAATCCCAGCAGCACCGTCAGCAGTATCACCAGGGGTATGGCCACATAGAGCGGCGCCCAGGTGGAGACATACACCATCATCAGCCCCGCGACCATGAAAACATCGCCGTGGGCGAAGTTTATAAGCCTGAGTATGCCGTAGACCATCGTATAGCCCACGGCGATGAGCGCATACTGGCCTCCGACGGAAATTCCGGAGAGCAGATACGGCAGCAATTTATCAAACAACTCCATTGAGTGACCTCCCGAATGCCCGCGCCGCCCCGAAAACCCGGCCCGATATGCCGCGTTTTCGGCCCAGCGCAGGCGGCTTCATCTTCTCACCTCTTGGCTCAAAGCGGGGGCTTGCGCCCCCGCCTTCAGCTTCAGGTTGTGTCTGTTCAGTCCCTCCCGGGGATTATTCAACGCCCTGCTCGCCGATGAGGTCCCAGACGCCCGTCTCGGTGTTGCAGTATTTGATGAACGCCACGTCGCGGGTGGCGTCCTTGGCGCCCTCGGCAAAGGAGATGTTGCCGGTAATGCCCTGATAGTTCACGCCCGGCAGGGCCTCGAGGACCGCCGCGGGGTCCGTGCTGCCGGCGGCCTTTATGGCCTCCAGGGCGACGTAGTAGGCGTCGTAGCCCAGGACGGAGACGGCCGCTATCATGTCGTTGCCGCCGTTGTTCTCGAGATTGACGCTGTCGGAGTTTATCCACTCCTTGAAGGCCGCGTCGAACTCGGCGTTGCCGCCCTCCTGATAGAAGGTGGTGACGTAGATGTCGACGTTGTCCTTGCCCTGGGCCGCCGCGATTATGACGTTGGAGTCCCAGGTGTCGCCGGCCAGAATGGTCATGCCCAAGTCCTGAGTGGCCGCCTGGTCGATTATCAGTGCGGCGGCCTCGGTGGAGACAGGGGCGAAGAAGATGTCGCAGCCGTTTGCCTTGGCGTTGGTGACATAGCTGCTGTAGTCGGAGGTGCCCTCCTGGAAGACCTCCTGGATGCAGTTCTCGGCGCCGAAGGCCTCGACGAAGTAGTTCACAAGTCCGACGGAGTAGTCATCGCCCTGCTTAGCAAGGCAGTAGGCCTTGGTGGCGCCGAGCTCCCTGGCGTAGTTGGCGAGGACCGTGCCCTGGAAGGGATCGATGAAGCAGATGCGGTAATATGTATCGCTGACCTGGGTGACCTGCGGGTTCGTGCAGGTGACGCCGATGGCCGGCATGCCGGCGTCGCCGAAGGCGGTGGCGGCCGATACTGAGACGCCGGAGCCGTAGGAGCCGAGCACCACGGACACGCCCTGGGTTATGAGCTCCTGGGCGGCCGAGACGGCCTTGTCGTTGCTGGACTGGTTGTCGGCGTAGACGAGCTGTACAGTGTACTCAACGCCGCCGACCTCGACGGTGGGCGTCAGGGAGTTGGCATACTGCATGCCGAGTATCTCCTGCTTGCCGCCGGCGCCGTTGTCGCCGGACTGCGGCTCGAACACGCCTATCTTGATTACATTGTCGCCGGACGCCGGGGCCTCCGACTCTGCCGCCCCGGGGTCCTCGCTGCCCCCGGCGGGCTCGTCGGAGCTGTTGCCGCAGGCGGCAAGCGCAAACACCATGCAGAGGGCGAGAAGCAGTGCAAGAATCTTCTTCATTTCAAATCCTCCTATCTAACTCTTGGGGCGCAGTCCACTCTGTGTGGACATTTGTGCGCCAATCCATGCACAGATTATAAACCTTTCACTTTGCGATTGCAACACAATTTATACACATTTTTGCTTTAATCTGTTAGAACGTTATTGTGTTGTAATTTTTGCCGCCGGAGGACTCAAAAACTATGCACTTTTACCATGGACATTTGTCCGTCAGAGCATTGCAGGCCCTGTCCGCCAGTCGCTGCCGCCCCTGCGCTCCTCCCGCGCGCCATAGCCCAGGACATACAGGTCCCTGGCCCTCGCCCCCAGCTCGAATATGTCCTCCACCTCCCGCGGGAGGGAGCGGGCCGCTGCCGCCTTGGTGATAAGCGGTATCCTGGCCCTTCCCGCGGCCAGCCGCAGCACCTCCCGCCCACGGGCGTTCGCCGCCAGCACCCGGGCGTAGGGCGGCGCCTGGTCCGCCATTCCGGCCCTGACGCCCAGGCAGGCGCACATGCACATCCGCCTTATGCGCGACAGGGCATAGCGTTTGGACTTCGCGGCCGAGAGCACCCCGTCCCAGCCGGGTTCCTCCCTCGCCGCGGCACAGAGCCGGTTTCCCAGGCCCTCCGTGGCGTCCGGCAGGCCGTTAAACGCGCTCTCCGGCAGCATCCTCAGCCGGGAGAGGAGCATCGGCTCCAGCGTCGAGGGCAGTACCGGTCCCCGACCCAGCTCCCTCTCGCGGGCAAACACCTTAGCCGCCTCCGGCGGCATGTACTCGTCCACCGGGCGCCCGGCGCCCATGCGCGTGCGCAGCTCATTTGCGGAGCGTATCTCCCCCTCCCCCGCGCCGTCGTGGGCCGCGCCCTCCCGGCGGAAGGTGAGCACCTCCATGTCCAGTCTCAGGTCGAATATGGCCTTGATATACTCCACGCCCAGGATATTATTGGGCGAATCCAGCAGCCCGGCCAGCTCCGGGTCCCGCCTGGACAGCGCCCTCTGCCTGGCCGCGGCAAAGGGCAGTCCCTCAGCCAGTTCGGCCTTTATCTCCGGGGCCAGCGAGGGCTCGAGCAGGGCCTCCGCCGCCGCCGAGAGGAGCGCGGCGTCACCGCACTCGCTGCCGAAGGAGAGGGTGTCCACGACCCCCAGGCCGCCGAGCACGCCCAAGGCGCCCCGGGCGAAGCCCTCCGCCGAGCTAAGGGCCCAGGGCAGCGGCAGCTCCACCACGAGGTCGGCCCCGCAGCGCACGGCGGCCTCCGCCCTGGCAAATTTGGAGTAGACCGCGGCCTCCCCGCGCTGGACGAAGTCCCCCGACATGCAGCACACCACGGCCGTGTCCGCGCCGAGGGCCTCCCTGGTCTTATTTATGTGCAGCGCGTGTCCGTTGTGAAATGGATTATACTCCGCCACAATGCCCGCGATAACCATATTTTCCGCCTCCGTGTGAAAAGCTCTTGCGTTTTGTCACGCATGAGGATAAAATAGCCTTATATATGCCCCATATTACTATACGGCCAGGGAAATTTACAATAGTAAATAGAAGAAAGGAAACTGAAAATGAAAGTATTGGTCATCAACGCCGGCAGCTCATCGCTGAAGTATCAGCTGATTGATATGGAGACCGAGGCCGTCCTCGCCAAGGGCCTGTGCGAGCGCATAGGCATAGACGGGCACCTCAAGCACACCCCGCTTACGGGCGGCAAGCCGGTGTTCAATGAGGACATCCCCCTCCCCAGCCACTCCGAGGCGATAGCCGCTGTCATCGACAAGCTCACCAGCGCGGAGTACGGCGTGGTGTCCAGCATGAAGGAGATAGACGCCGTCGGCCACCGCGTCGTCCACGGCGGCGAGAAGTTTGCCTGCTCCGTCCTGATAACCGACGAGGTCATGAAGGCCCTGGCCGACTGCACCCCCTTCGCCCCGCTGCACAACCCGGCCAACATCACCGGCATAAACGCCTGCATCGACGTCATGGGCAGGGACGTGCCCCAGGTCGGCGTGTTCGACACCGCCTTCCACCAGACCATGCCCGCCAAGGCCTTCACCTATGCCGTGCCCTATGAGTACTACAAGAACGACGGCAT
>CALWYN010000011.1 GCA_944385755.1 uncultured Oscillospiraceae bacterium | reverse complement strand
GCCCCTCTGCCCAGGGCAGGAACTGCTCATCTTGGGGGACGTGGTGCCCCCAGAAGAGGAAGGCCTGCGGCAGCCCCCAGGTTTTTGGCGCTTTCGCTGAAAATATGAGAATTCCGCCGCGCATATTGATACTCATCCGGTCCAGGTCTATAATGTAAGCAGCCGGGCGCGCCCATAAGCGGCGCGCCCGTTTTGCATCTTTAGGGGGAATAAGGGATGAAGGACCTGCGCGCGCTGGAGGAGATATGGGCGAAATTCGTCTACGAGGGGGAGCTCGACCCGGCGGTACAGCCACCCGTGGCCGAGGGCTGGCGCCGCTGCCGGGCCGCCGGCGTGAATCCCATCGGCGGCATCGGCCGCCGCGTGGACGACGAGGTGTTCCGCAGCATAAGGGAGGCCAATTCCTCGCTCATAGACGCCGCCATGCCCATAATGCAGAGCGTATTCGACATAGTCCGCCGCACCGGCTTCCTCATGGTCCTCACCGACAGCGCGGGCTACGTACTGGAGACCATGGGGGACGAGCGGATAATGGCCAAGACCGAGGACCTGCGCTTCGTGCCCGGCGCGCTCTGGGACAATCTGAGCGTCGGCACCAACGCCATAAGCGTCGCGCTCGACTGCAACACGGCCATACAGATGGCCGGGGCGGAGCACTACTGCCGCACTCACCACGACTGGACCTGCTCCGCCGCGCCCATACACGGCGTGAACGGAGAGGTCATAGGCTGCCTGAACATGTCCGGCGAGGCCGCCGACGTACACGACCACACCCTCGCCGTCGTGCTCTCCGCCGCCATAGGCATCGAGGGCAAGCTCTCCATAATGCACAATGCCGAGCTCATGCGCTCCGCCCTGGAGGGCAGCGCGGACAGCATAGTCCTGCTGGGCAGCGGCTTCAGGCCCGTCTGGTCCAACACCGCCGCCCGAAAGCTGCTGGGCATGGGCGCGGCGGAGCTCGCCGCCCTCGACTTCCGCTCCCTGCTCCCGGATGTGGACTGGGCCGCGCAGGGCTGGACGAGGGGCGGCAGCTTCGCGGACGACGTGCGCGTGCTGACACAGAGCGGCGTCGTGCGCTGCAGCGTGGCGGTCACCCAGTCCCCGGCCCTCGGCTCCAGGACGCTGAACGTGACGCTGAAAAAGCAAAAGCACCTGATAGCCTCCGTGAACAAGTTGATAGGCAACCGGGCCAGCCATACCTTTGACGACATCTTCACCGCCGACCCGGAGATGAAAAAGACCGTCTCCCTCGCCGCCCGCTACGCGCGCTACGACGGCAATATACTCATAGAGGGCGAGAGCGGCACCGGAAAGGAGCTCCTCGCCCAGGCGATACACAGCGCCGGCAGCCGCTCCGCCGGCCCGTTCGTGGCCGTCAACTGCGCCTCACTCCACCGGGACATGCTCGAGCCCGAGCTCTTCGGCTATGAATCCGGCGCCCTTCCCGGTGGCCCGGCCCGCGGGGGCGGTCCCGGCAAGTTCGAGCTGGCCCACGGCGGCACGCTCTTTCTCGACGAGATAAGCGAGCTCCCCATCGAGTTCCAGTCCAAGCTCCTCCACGCTGTCGAGACGCACCGGATAACCCGCCTGGGCGGCACACAGGAGATAGAGCTGGATATACGCATAATCGCCTCCACAAACCGGCGCCTCGGGGCCCTGGCGGCCTCCGGAAGCTTCCGCGGCGACCTCTACTACCGCCTCAACGTCCTCCGACTCGAGATTCCGCCGCTGCGGGAGCGGCCCGGGGACATACGCATCTGCGCCGAGCGTTTCCTGTCCAGGCTCAACGGCGCCGGAGACGGCCCCGGCAAGACCATGTCGGCCGAATTTCTCGAGGGCCTGCTGGCCTATGACTGGCCCGGCAACGTCCGCGAGCTGCAAAACGGCATCGAGCGCGCCTTCTACTCCACCACGGACAGCGTCCTGGGGGCGCAGAGCCTCCCGCTGGCCATATCGGAGCTCCCCTCCCCCGCCGCCGGGTCCCCCCAGACCAGCGCGGAGGCGGGCGAGATCCTCTCCGCCCTGACCCTCTGCGGCGGCGACGTTGAACGGGCCGCCGTGCGCCTCGGGGTCAGCCGCGCGACTCTGTACCGCCGCATAAAACGCCACGGCATAGACGTCAAGGGCACGCGCCTGTCCGTCTCAAATCTCAATGGCCATTGAGAAAATCGCGCAAAAATCTCAGTCCATGAGATGAATTTGTCGAAATTCATCTCATGGACTTGTTATTTTGCTGACTATTTGTGCATTTACTATAAGCTGTCCTCTGCTAATTTATGGCTAACGCTGAATTTTTGAGAATTATCCCCGGATTATTGAGATTTATCCTCACGTGCGCTATAATATTTCGCGTAAGGATTTGCGCTCTCAACCGGAGGTGAGAATTTTGAAGAAGTTCATTGTGGAATTCGGCCTGGGCACGGATTTCCACGGGCAGGACGTGACCAAGGCCGCCAAAAAGGCCGTCAAGGACGCCATCTCGCGCAGCTGCCTGTGCGGGCTGGAGGAGGTCCTTGAGCTGAAGGACTTCAAACAGCAGGTGTACATCAGGGCGACCGTCGCCGTCACCCGCCCGGAGGAGGTCCGCTGCGACGAGGTGGCCGCCCAGTTCCCCGTCGGCACGGTCGAGGTTGTCCCCGTGGCCGGAGGACTGAGGTGCGACGGGCTGTGCATCCCCGCCTTCGGGGACTGCGACAAGAGCATAGAGGCGGCGGTAGCCGCCGTGGAGGTTTACGTGAAAGAATAAGGCGGCGCATGGCATTTGCCGCTGTAATACAGAATTTCAGGAAAGAAGGCGATTGAAGAGAGAGCCCGCGCGCGAGACGGGCTTTTGATAAATGAAAGGAGACTACTACAATGCTGAGACTGGACTTCACCGGAAAGAACGTCCTCGTGACGGGAGGTGGCCGCGGCCTTGGCAAGGCCTGCGCGCTCGCATACGCCGACTGCGGCGCCGACGTGTTCATCGGCAACCGCAGGG
>CALWYN010000010.1 GCA_944385755.1 uncultured Oscillospiraceae bacterium | reverse complement strand
TGTCAAAAAACCTTCGGAGAATTCGCGGCCGCAGCCGCGAACGGAATTTAAATCTATTTTCGGCGGCGGCGTGTAGTCGCCGAAAATACTTCTCACGGAGCGCGCGTCGAATTGTCCGCCTCCGGCGGGCAACCGAGGCGCGAAGCGAAGTGCAAGCCCCTTTGTCAAAGAAGGCAGCGCCTTCTTTGACAAGCTGAAACAAACAACCGGCCCTAGGGCCGGTTGTTTGTTTAAAGAGAGGGGAAAATGTATGGAAAAGGAGTGAGAAGTATCAATATACGTCGCTTGTCTCCACCAGGGCCACCTCCAGCTCGAAGGTCTCGCCCTCCCGGTAGATTGTAAGCGTTATCGTGTCGCCCACCTCGAGCCCCTCTATGAGCTCGCCCACCTGGGCCGTGGTGGTGACGCTTTGGCCGTCAATCATGGTGACTATATCGCCCTCGGCTACGCCCTTTGCGGCGGCATCCGAGCCCTCGGCCACCGATACCACATAGAGGCCGTCCGGGAGCCGGTACGCCTCCGACGCGCTCTCGGGGATGGGGCCAATCGTTATGCCTATCGCGGCGCGCCCCGTCACCCTGCCGCTCTTCAGGAGCTGATTCACAACCTCCTGAATGGTGGATGTGGGAATGGCGAATCCTATACCCTCGATGCTGGAGTAGGCGGAGGTGGACATCATCTTCATGTTGGTGATGCCTATCACCTGCCCGTACATGTTCAGCAGAGGCCCGCCCGAGTTGCCCTCGTTTATCGCGGCGTTGGTCTGCAGCAGTGTCATGCTGTGGCTGTTATAGGATACGTCGCGGTTTATCGCGGAGATGATGCCATCCGTGAGTGTGCCGCGCAGTTCCATGCCCAGCGGGTTGCCCAGCGCCGCCACCCTGTCTCCTATGGCCACTGAAGTGCCGCAGAATTCGGCGGGAGTGAGGCCCTCGGCCTCTATCTTCAAAACCGCGATATCGCTGACATTGTCCGCGCCCACGAGCCTTGCGGAGAACTCCCTGTCGTCCCAGAGCGTAACCACAACCGAGGATGTGCCGTCGAGCACGTGGGTGTTGGTGACGATGTAGCCGTCCTCGGTCAGAACTATGCCGGTCCCCCAGAAATATCCGGTCGAATCCGGCACATTGGCGGTTATCGCGACTACGGATGGGGCGCATTTCTCATATATCTGCCGCAATGTGAGCTCTTCCGTGGGTTCAGGTACCGGCACGGTGGTGAGGCTGACATCCGGGGCAAGTTCCGCCCGCGGGATATCGTTCTCGCCGGTTATGGTGCTGGAGGAATCGTAGTAGTTGTCAAAAAACTCTCTGAAATCCTCATAGCCGCCTGGCGCCGTCTCCTGCACGGTCGGCAGGACATCCCGCTCCTCTGAACTGCCGTCCCTCGTGAAAATCAGGGAACTCGCAGCTATCACCACAAAACAGAGGAGGCATATGGCCACCGCCCTTATTGCTGTACCGCCCCTCCTCCCACGCGGCGCCGGGGGGTGACCGGCGCCGTTGTGGGGGGGATGGCCGGCGGTGCGGCGGGGAGGTATTTGTGGTGTGGGATGGGGGGCCGCGTCCGCCAGCCGGGATGGTGCAAACCAGTCGGGGGAATCACCGCCACATGTCGTATCGTACCACTCTGAGCGGCGGGAAAATTCTTCTTCATTCATGGAAGTTACCCCCTGTGGCTGAATTTAAGATAAGCCTGAAATTTGTGCCTGATATGAATAAAATCAAAACAAAGTGTGAATTCGGATTATTTCTTGCTTTTTTTCCGCCCCTCCTGCTCGCGGGACTTCTCCTGCTTCGGTTTGGAGGCCAGGCGGAGGGTGAACACGAATTCCGTCACACCGTCGCGGCTGTTGACCGCAATGTCCTCATTGTGCGCGTCGAGTATGCTCTTCACCAGGTAGAGACCCAGCCCCACGCCGTCCCTGTCCAGACTGCGCGAGCGGTCGGATTTGTGGAAGCGGTCAAAAATCAGCGGCAGGTCATCCGGCGGGATTGTGGCGCCGCGGTCCTTTACGGAGATATAGGCCTTCCCGTTCTCCTTCCAGAGCGATACGGTGAGCACGCTGTTTTCTTCGGCGAACTTCACCGCGTTGTCCAGCAGGTTATACAGCACCTGTGTTATGGCATCCGGGTCCGCGGTCACCTGCATGTGTACCTCGGGGAGCTGCAGGTCAACGTCCAGCCCCTTTTCCGAGGCTCGGGCCTCAAAGTTGAGCAGTGTGCTTATGATGAGCTCGTTCACGTCAAAATCGCGCCGCCGCGAGAGGTCCACTCCCTTGCTCTGCATGCGGGACAATTCGAGCATCTGGCGCACGAGGCGGGAGAGGCGCCTCGTCTCATCGGCAATCGTCGTCAGGTATTTCTCCTCCTGTTCTTTGGGGATTGTACCGTCGAGTATGCCGTCCGCGAAGCCGGCTATGGTTGTCATCGGCGTTTTCAATTCGTGCGATACATTGGCGATGAACTCGTTCCTCATCTGCTCGGAACGCTCCAGCGAATCCGCCATATTGTTGAATGAGGCCGTCAGGGCGGCCAGCTCATCGGTGCCCGCGTCCTGCTTTACCCGCACTGAAAAGTCGCCGTGCGCGAATTTGCGCGCGGCGGCCGCCATCTCGTCGAGTGGCTCGGCCATTTTCTTCGAGGTGACCAGGCTCATTATGAGGGCCAGGAACATAACCGCCAGCGTCACGGCAAAGAACACCCATATGAAGGCCTGAAAGGCTCCGATTATGCTGGAGCTGTCGGAGCTCATAAACACATAGCCTATGGGCTCCTGCCCGCCGCCGGGGTCTATGGAGTCGCCGACAATGTACTTCACTGTGGAATAGATGCCGTCGAGATTGCCGGTTATGCTCAAAGTGCCGTTCTCCCGGAGCTGGGCTATTGTGCTCTCGCTGACACTGCGACCGATGTGCGTACAGGTGCTGGGGGCGTCGCAGCAGGAGACCACGAGCCCGTCGGAGTCCGTGACCAGGATATCGTTGCCGCTGAGCAGCGACGAGCCGTTCAGCAGCACGCGCACCTCCATCCCCCTGAGGATCATCCTTATGGTGTCCTCGCTGTAGACCCCGTCTTCAAACTTCGTCAACACCATGAGCGAGACCACGTCCGCGCTCTCTTCCATGTTCTCACGGTGCGAGCTGATTATGAAATTGCGCCCCAGAAACACAAAAGCGAGCCCAATCATCAAAAAACTCGTCAGCACCATCACGGCGGTGGAGATGAAGTTTCTAAAGTATATGCTCTTCATGGCCGTTTATTGGTTGAGAACCTCAAATTTATATCCCACACCCCAGACCGTTTTGAGCGACCACTGGTCGGACACGCCCTCAAGTTTTTCGCGCAGGCGCTTTATGTGCACGTCAACCGTCCTGGAATCCCCGAAATAGTCGAAGCCCCAGACCTCGTCGAGGAGCTGATTCCGGGTGTAGACCCGGTTGGGAGTGGAGGCGAGGTGATAGAGCAGCTCCATCTCCTTCGGCGGAGTGTCAATGCGCTTTCCGTCCACTATCAGCTCATAGGAATCAAGATTTATCACCAGCTTGTCGAAGGTGAGCTTC
The DNA here is from genome assembly GCA_944385755.1 of uncultured Oscillospiraceae bacterium. Taxonomy (GTDB): domain Bacteria; phylum Bacillota; class Clostridia; order Oscillospirales; family Oscillospiraceae; genus Scatomorpha. The sequence continues at coordinate 5,129 of CALWYN010000010.1, read as the reverse complement.
TTCTCCCCTCCGGCGTCGCCGCCCTCCGCCCTGCGCATCACCGCGTGCACCCGGGCCACGAGCTCTTTTACGTCGAAAGGCTTGGTGATGTAGTCGTCCGCCCCCATCTCAAGCCCCGAAATCTTGTCCAGGGTCTCGCCCTTGGCCGTGAGCATGATGATTGGCACCTTCGAGGTCTGCCTTATCCCCCGGCAGACCTCCCAGCCGTCCTTCACCGGGAGCATTATGTCCAGGAGCACTATGTCCGGGTGCTCCTCAGTGGCCAGCTCCAGGCCACGGCCTCCGTCGGAGGCTATTACGACCTCAAAGCCGTCCTTCTCCAGATAGAGCCTGAGCAGCTCCGCTATATTCCTGTCGTCCTCCACTACCAGAGCCTTTTTATTCATAAAATCACCTTCTTAAGTTCAGTCCAAAGTGTCAGATATCATCCGAATCACCCATTCGCCGCTGGAGGCCGTATAGCCGCGGTAAGGGCCGCTCTCGCACTGGGCATAGGTGTTCAGCACAAGCCCCGTGCAGCCCTGGGCCACGAGCGCGCCGGAGGAGTCGTAGAGGCTGCCGTCCTCCGTTATGGCATACGGCAATCCCGTCAGGCCGTCCGTCACTATCTCCGAGACCCCCGCGGCTACCACGCGGCTGTAGTCGTCCATCGCCGCCACGATCCCGTCCGCCAGTTCCACGAGCCAGAGCCCGGCGACGTTATCCAGCAGGGCGGCCCCGCCCGAGAAGTAGACCTGGGTCCCGTCCGAGCGGAAAACCCTGACGCCGTTCGTGCCGCGCACCCAGAACCCCTCGTCACAGGGTATGCCTGTATAGCCGAAGAACACGGCCTCGGTGTAGTCGTTCACCGTGTAATACGTCCCGTCGGCCTCGATATAGCCCGGGGTGACCGTCACGGCGCTCACGGCGCCCAGTTCCAGCACAACCGTGCCGGAGGTGTTTATCACGCTCCAGTTCCCGCCGCTCAGCACCGCCGCATGGCCACCGGCAAAAGGCGTGGCCTGCTCGTATTGGCGCTCTATGACGAAGCCGCCCTCTGCGTTAATATATCCCCAGGCCCCGTTGTTACTGACGGCGGCCAGGCCGTTGGAAAACGGGCTCGCCCCGTCAAAATAGCTGGGCAGATCGCTGTCCCGGTTCAAAAACGTCCCGTCGGTGCTCAGAAATCCCCACTGGCCGTTGGCGTACTCGCAGAGCATGTAGCCGCTGCCGTACTGCGCGAGGCTGGCGACGCTGCCGGGGGCCAGCTGCCCCCTGGCGGAGAAATCGGCCGTGTCGAACAGGACCTCCCCCTCGCTGGAATAGCACACGGCGAGATTCGCCTCCGCGTCCGATATACAGAGCACGCCCAGCTCAAAGGGTATTATCTCAGTGTAGGCGAAGTCCGTCACCCAGTCCCCATAGGCGGAGCAGGCGGCAAACATGCCCTCGGAATTTTCCAGAATGTATATCTGTAAGGTATACTCCTCGCCCTCTACGGTGCAGACCGCGGGCGTGGCGGAGGCGAGGACAGGATCCAGGACGATCTCCCCCTCGCTGGTGGCCAGGCCGGAACCTATGGGCAGCAGCGTGCCGCTCCAGCCCTCCTCCAGCACGGACATGTAGCCCTCCTGCGCCCGGCTATATAGCGGTTCATACACCGGCACATCTGATATGAGGCTGCGGTCAGTGCTTATATTGGGCCCGGTGAGCACGCTGTCGCTCTCCGGCTGATCCAGATTTCCGCTGTCCGCCCGCTCAATGGCGGGGTCAATATATTCCTCCCTCACCGCCGCTATCTGCTCAGACAGGCCGCAGCCGGAGAGCAACAGCACAAGGCAGAGGGCAATTGGCATGAGCTTTTTCATTCCGTCACCTCACTGGTTTCAGCGGCCACCTCCGCCGCCGGGCTGAAGTACCCCTGGGAGGAGATGAACGCCTGTCCCACGGCGCCCTGCATCCAGAGCCAGAGCATCCGCTCGGGCGAGTCCTCGGCCGCGCCGGACATTATTCCGGCGAGATAGTCCACCGTGAGCGGGTATTCTCCGGAGGCCACCGTGGCCTCCGACGGCAGTACGCCGTCCACCGCCAGCAGCTTGTACCCGGAGGCCAGGCCCTGCGTCACGCAGGGGTAGTAAAAGCCGAAGCCTATCACCCCGTCCGCCGTCTCAAACTCATTTACTGACGTCACAAGCTCCGTATCGCAGCCGACGAGGAGATCCAGGGCCTCCACCGAGCCGGAGCCGGCCTCGCGGCCCATGACGACGATCCCGGTATCCGGGCCGCCCAGGGCGGACCAGTCCGTCTCCTCGCCGCTGAAAATCTCCCCGAGTTCTCCGAGGCTGAGGCTGTCCACCGGATTGTCCTCGGAGACATAGAACACCAGGGCGTCGGAGGCTATCGCGGCCGTCTCCACCCCGTCGGGTATGGTCCCGGTATCGGCGGCCACCGCGAGGCCGCTCTCCCCCGCCGCCAGCGCCTCCCAGGCGGCGGTGCTGGTGCAGGAGTCGACATAGCCCTCCGCGCCATCCCGGTCACGGCCGAGCATTATGGCCGTTATGGCCCTCGCCAGCTCGCTGGCCGACGCGCCCGCCGAGACAGAAGGATAGTTATCTCCGGTAAACGCGTATTCCGACGCCGCCGTCGGCTCAACCGTGGCCTCGGGGGCAAAGTCCCCGCACGCACTGAGCAGCAGCGCCAGTATCATTATAAGTGGTAAGAGCTTTTTCATGTCTATCCTCCCGCTCGGTGTCTGTATTTGTATTATATAATATCATTTATGAACAATCTGTCAATTATTCATTTGGGCCTATTGACATTCCACCCAAGCAGTGCTATATTAGCACTCGGAGTTCGAGAGTGCCAATATTGAGCTTTCGGCTTCCGGAGGTGAGAGATGGAACTCAGCGAACGGAAAAAGAAAATACTCACAGCCGTCGTCGAGGAGTACATCCGCACGGCGGAACCGGTCGGCTCCAAGACCGTGGCCCAGACCGCGCATCTCGGCTGTTCGTCCGCCACAATACGCAACGAGCTCTCCGAGCTGGCGTCCATGGGCTATCTTGAGCAGCCGCACACCTCCGCCGGACGTGTCCCAACGCCGCTGGGCTACCGTATCTATGTCAACGAGCTCATGCAGCGGCAGAAGCTCTCCCTTGAGGAGACGGAGGAGATAAACCGCAGCCTCAACGAGAAGCTGCGCGAGCTGGACCATCTTGTGAGCAACGTGGGCGCCCTGGCCTCCAGCCTCACAAACTATCCTGCCATGGCCATAGCGGCCGCGCCTCCCGCCACAATTTCGCGCTTCGACCTCATATACATCGACGCGAACACCTTCATAATAGTGGCGATGATGAGCAACAATAGTGTCAGGAACAAGCTCGTCCGGCTGCCGGTTTCCGTCGGCCAGGATATGATACAGCGGCTCTCCTCAATTTTCAACGCCAATTTTACGGGCATCACGGAGGACAGGATAACGCCGCTCATGATCCGCTCGGCCGAGCGCGCGGTGGACGACACGATGGGCCTGACGGGCGTGATCGCCTCCTTCGCCATTGAGATTCTCTCGGATTCGCAGACGGCCGAGGCCGCCGTGTCCGGCGCCAACCGCCTGCTGGCGCAGCCGGAATACAGGGATCCGGACAAGGCCCACGCGCTCATGAGCTACATCTCCGACGCCGACCATCTGCGCGAGCTCCAGCTCACGGACTGCGGCGGCGGAGTAAAGGTCCTGATAGGCCCTGAGAACGTGGCCGAGGAGCTGCGTGACAGCAGCGTCGTCCTGGCGGAATACGACATGGGCGGCGACGCCAAGGGCCTGATAGGCGTCGTAGGCCCCACGAGGATGGATTACTCCTCCGTGGCGGCCAAATTGAGCATGATAGCCGAGATGCTCTCCAGGCGCCTCGGCAACGGGGCGGCCCCGCCGCCTGGATTGGACAACAAACTCGTAATAAAGGGAGATTCAAATGAGCAGCAATAAGGATCTGCACGAGCAGGAAGAAAAGGTCCCCTCCGGCGAGGATACGCCGCAGGATGCCTCCCCGGAGGCCGCCGCAGAAGACAGCAGTCCGGTCGGAGACGCCGGGGAAACAGGCCCCAGGGATAAAAAGGGCAAGAAAGAGGAGAAGCGGCAGTCCTCTCCCCAGGCCGAGGAGAAGAAACAGCCCTCCCCCGAGGACCAGCTGAAGGCCGAGAAGGACAAATACCTCCGGCTGCTGGCCGAATATGACAACTACCGCAAACGCAGCGCCAAGGAGCGCGAGAACATCTATTCGGACGCCCTGACGGACACGGTGACGAAATTCCTGCCCGTCTACGACAATCTGGTCCGCGCGCTCCAGCAGTCCACCGAGGACGAGGCCTACAGGCGCGGCGTAGAGATGATAATGACCCAGTTCAACGACATACTCTCTAAGCTCGGCGTGACGCCGATAGAGGCCCTGGGACAGAAATTCGACCCCCAGCTCCACAACGCCGTAATGCACGAGGAGGACTCCGAAAAGGGCGAGAATGAGATAGTTCAGGAGCTGCAGAAGGGCTTTAAGCTTGGCGACAAGGTCATAAGGTTCGCGATGGTCAAAGTTGCGAACTGAGGCCTTTCACATAAATTCAGTATAATACAATCTTTCATAAATACCGGGAGGAAATAAAAATGGGTAAGATAATAGGCATAGATTTGGGCACCACCAACAGCTGCGTGGCCGTCATGGAGGGCGGCGAAGCCGTCGTCATCCCCAACGCCGAGGGCGCGCGCACCACGCCGAGCGTTGTGGCGTTCTCCAAGACCGGCGAGCGCATGGTCGGCCAGGTCGCAAAGCGCCAGGCCGTCACCAACCCCGACCGCACGATAAGCTCCATCAAGCGCGAGATGGGCAGCAACTACAAGGTCAATATAGACGGCAAGGCCTATACGCCGCAGGAGATAAGCGCCATGGTGCTGCAGAAGCTCAAGACCGACGCCGAGGCCTATCTGGGTGAGAAAGTCACCGAGGCCGTCATCACCGTCCCCGCGTACTTCACGGACAGCCAGCGCCAGGCCACCAAGGACGCCGGCAAGATAGCCGGCCTGGAGGTCAAGCGTATAATCAACGAGCCCACGGCGGCCGCCCTGGCCTACGGCCTCGACAAGGAGACCGACCAGAAGATCA
>CALWYN010000009.1 GCA_944385755.1 uncultured Oscillospiraceae bacterium | reverse complement strand
ATGAGATTTACCGCGTCCTGCAGCTGGTCCCTGAAGCCGAAGGCGCCGCCGCTCTGATACTGGCTCGTGCGCCCCAGCAGGCGGCAGGCCAGCGCCTGATAGACCGCCCAGCCGTTGAGCAGGCGGTTCAGCTCCTCATCCGGAGTCCTGACCCGGAGTCTGGATGTGATTGAGGCCCAGTGCTCGGCCGTGCGCTCCAGCTCGGCGCGGGCTCTCTCAGGTTTTGCGAGTTCCGAGGCCAGGTCAGCGTCCGTGGACACCGCTATCACCAGTGTTTTTGCGTGGAAAACCGCCGCAAAACAGGGTAGCAATCCCGGGCCCTGTTCGTGCGCCGGGCTGCCGGACCGCCACGCTGCCTGGTCACAGGTCCACTCGCGCGGCTGCTCTGAAAAGGCCGCGCTCACGCCGGCCCCCTCCCAGCACGGCGAGGAGGCGCAAAAGACATTGTTTTCAAACCTCGGCACGACATACCTGGAGTCCCGCTCGTTTTCAGCCAGGGTCAGATTTGTGGCCCAGTACATCCTGCCCCCCGCGTTTTCTATGATCAGCAATCTGGCATCCTCCCCCGGAGGGATCAGCGCGGTCACGGACGCGCCGCATTTCTCCCAGCGGGCAAAGCCGAAGCCGAAGGTTATCCGGCAGTCTATCCCGTCCTCATCCGCGAACAGGCTTATCCGCCGGCCGTCTCTCTCGATTTCGAGCGTTTCCGGTCCCTTTATGGCCTTTTCGTCGCAAATCCAGGTGTTTATGCGCCGTTCCCTGGCGTTTTCGTGCCACATACAGCCCAGCCCGGAATCCGCCGCGAGGAAGCCCATCCCGCCGTTGGACAGGGTGTGTACCCATGCCTTTGGCGGCAGCATCCCGCCCGTGCGGAAGGTGAAAGCGCCGTCCGGCAGCCACTCGCAGACGGGATAGGCCGTGTGTTCGCGGCGCCGCGGCAGCGGCGGGAGCGGGCAGATATGCGCGCCCTCCGGCGGGGAAGCCTCTCCGCCTTCCGGGGCCGAGAGATCCACCGTGACGGAGGCCGCCCTCATGAGTTCGACGGCCGATAGCTCTGCGGTGTGTACTCCGCCGTTGGCGCCCGCCAGCGGCTCAAGCCCGTTCTCGGACAGTAGTTCCGAAACCGAGCGCGCCAGAGCGCGCTGATAGTCCCCGCCGTCCCCGGTGAGGAACACGAGATCCGAGCGGAGGCCGCAGGCCCTGAGCAGGGCGTGGCGCCTTATCAGCGCGCCGGCTGCCCTCCGGCACCTCAAGTCGGTAAATCGGGCGCAGATTATGGGCTCGTCCCCGGAGACGCCGCAGCGCCACAGCTCCTCCCTGCCCCCGCTGCGCTCCATGGGCGCGCGCGGGAATGCCAGGGCCGCGGCGAGGTCCATGGCGGCGGCCACATCGCGCCCCTCCAGGCCGTCCAGCGCGGCCTTGGCTGAGAGCATGTCCCCGAAATCCTCGTGGGAGGCGCACAGCGCCCTTCGGGCGGCTGGCATGGCCGCCGCCCCGTCCGCCCCAAGCGCCAGGGCGAACTTTGCCGTCCAGCGGTCCCCGGCGCGGACAGAGACCGGCAGCCGAAGCACGGCCCGCGGGTGGTTGAGCCAGCCCAGGGCCGCCCCGCCCTCATTCGCACTCCAGACGCCATCGCGGTCTGATACGGCGCAGAGGCAGCATGCCCCCGTCTCGCCGCGCGATAGGCGCGACAGCAGCAGCGCGCCCTCGCTGACAGAGGCGTGCATGCCCAGTCTCCAAAAAGCCGGATGGTTTACATAATCATTAATTCTCGCGAGCATCGGTTCGAATTCAATTATCAGCTCTCCTGAGAGCTCCTCCTCCGATCTCAGCTCAATTATGCGCAGTTCCGCCGTGTCCCCGGCCATGACGGCCACAGTACAGCGGCCCCACAGTCCCCCGCCCGACGACTCGAACACGGCGCGGCTGCCCGTAAAATCATAGCTGTATTTCAGTCCTCCGGCCGCCCCCGGCAGGGGAAGGAGCTCGTAGTCCCCGCCGCCGTCCGCCCTGAGGCGTATGGACACCCCGGCGGGACCGGTGAGCGGATTCTCCGGCCCGCGATAGATCCCTATCCCTCCCGCGGAGGCGGACGAGAGACCGGTTGAAGTTAACATAACATTATACACCCCGTTGGACAGCAGGCATATAGCCGGCCGCGAGGCGTCCGACATCCCGCCTCTCAGCTGCCAGGCCGCCCCGCCGCAGCGCGAGGGCTTTGCCGGCGGCTCGGCGCCGCCCGGGCGCAGGGTGACGGCGCGCAGGCTCGTCCTCTCGGCCAGGAGCGGGGAAAACGAGCGCACCTCGCATCTGGCCATGAAGCGGCGGACCATGATGTTATCCAAGAGGCAGTTCGCCACGGCGGCCATACTCATTCCGAGGTGATGCGCCATGACGCAGCGCACCTGTTCGCCGCGCCCGGAGGCGCAGCGTGTTTTCGTGAAATCTACAGCCTCCCAGAGGCCGTACCGGCCCTTCATCCCCATATTTTCCAGACGGCGCAGGTTCTTTACCGCCTCCTGAGGCGACACGCAGAGCGCGAGGAAGCTGGCATAGGGCGCTATGACGGTGTCCGCGCCCATACCGCGCTTCAGCGCCAGGCCCGCGCAGCCGTGCGCCTTATATCTGTAGTTAAGCGAGCTGTCGAGCGAATAGAACGCGCTCTCGGACTCGCCCCACGGCAGAGCGCGCGGCACGTCCCTCCGCTGTACGAACAGACAGAAGCGCGCGCTCTCCCAGATCAGCCCTCCGGGCTCCAGGGGCAGGAAGAGCTCCGGCATAAGATATTCAAACATTGTCCCCGTCCAGCTGGCCATGCCGCGGCGCCCCGCATACTTGACCATGGCCCGGCTCAGGCGCCTCCAGTGGCGGCGCTCCACCTGGCCTGTGGCCACGGCGTAGTAGCCCGTAAGGCGGGCCTCGCTGCTCATGAGGTCGTACAGGCCCTCCGAGAGGCGCTGTGCGGAGGCGTCGTACCCGATGTGAAACAGCCTCCGCCTCGGGTCGTACAGGGCCGCGAAGTCCATGCCGGAGGCGAGCTCCTCCGCCCGGCGCGCCAGGTCGGCGCGGCCGTATTCGCGCGCCCCGGCGGCGAGGGTCACGAGACAGGCGGCGAGGTTGCCGCTGTCCACCGTGGAGACGTACTCCGGCCGCAGGCTCTCAAGCTTTTCGATATCGTACCAGTTGTAGAGGTGCCCGCGCCATTTGGGCAGCCCCTCCACCGTGTCAAGGATATTCTCTATAAGGGCAAAGGCGTATTCGCGCGCGGCGAGCCCCAGGTCCGCCGCCGCCAGGGCGGAGATCAGGGCCAGGCCGATGTTCGTCGGGGAGGTGCGCATGGCGGAGCCCACCGGCGGCTGCTCCTGCCAGTTGTCCGGGGGCAGATAGTTCCCGCGGGCGGTGCACTGCTCGCTGAAATAGCTCCAGATAAGCCCGGCCTGCTCCAGGAGAAAGGCCCGGTCCGCCTCCCCAAGGCGCTCCGGTTTGAGCCGTCCCCCCGAGAGATACTCCGCCAACGCGGGCGAGAGCAGCCAGACCGCCCCCAGGCAGATACCCGGTATCCACGGCGACAGGGCGACCGAAACGGCGCCCAGGAGGCACTCCGGCCACATCTCGCGCGCGTGGGCCCAGAGGCCTCCCTTTGAGCCCTCGCCCTGGGCGGCCGTCTGCCACTGCAGCAGATTTTTCCCGGATACGAGCATGCGCCACAGGGCGGTCACGGCCGCGCCGGTGCAGACGGCGGCCTCCCAGGGCAACAGCGCGAGGCGGAGCGCCGCGCGGCAGAGCGCGCCGGCCAGGCCCCGCTCGGACAGGGACTCCCCGCGCTCCCCCGTCCTCGCGGTGAGGGCCGCGGCCGCCTCGGGCAGCACCACGGAGAACATGGCGGCCAGGGAGGCCGCGGCGGCCAGGTACGTACCCGCGCAGGGCAGCACCGCGACAAAGAAAAACGCGGCCGTCAGGCCCAGTGGGACCAGGCTGCGGCGCAGGCTGTCGAGCAGCCGCCAACGCTCGGCCTCCGGCAGCGCCGCCCGGCGTGAGAGGAAGCGCAGGTTCTGCCAGTCTCCGCGCGTCCAGCGGTGCAGCCGCTTGAAATAGGCCCTCGGCGAGGACGGGAAGGTGTCCGCAAGCTCGGTGTCGCTCATATAGCCGCCCCGCAGCAGGGCGCCCTCAATTGCGTCGTGGGAGAGTATGGCCCCCTTCGGGAGCCCCGAGCAGCACTCGAGCAGGGCCGCGGCGTCGATTATGCCCTTCCCCGAAAAGCCGCCGCGCCCGGCCAGGTCCATCCAGAGTTCTCCGCAGGCGGAGCCGTAGGGGTCGGTGCCCCCCTCCCCGGCAAAGCAGCGTGAAAAGCGCGTTTTGACCGCGCTGGAGAGCTCTGTGACCATCCGGGGATGGATTATTCCCCTGCCCCTGACGACTCTCCCGTTTTCCACCTGCGGGCGGTTCATCGGGTGCAGCATGGCCCCTATCAGCTCCCGCGCCGCGCCGGGGAGCAGGCGGGTGTCGGAGTCCAGCGCCAGGATAAAACGCGCCCCGTTCAGCCTGCCCGCGTCGCCGGAGAGCACGGTCAGCTCCCCGCCCTTTCCGAGCATCAGCGAGGCCAGGGCCATTATGGCCCCGCGCTTGCGCTCGCGGCCCATCCAGCGGCCGTCGGGCGCGGAGAATGAACGGCGGCGGCAGAGAAGGAAAAAGCCGCCGCCGTATTTTTCGTTCAGCGCGTCAAAGGCCGCCCGGGCGGAGTCCAGCCTCGCCCCGTCCGAGGGAAGCGTGCGCTCCCCTGCCTCCGGGAGATCGGCCAGCAGGGCAAAGAGCAGATTTTCCCCGCAGTCGCGCGAGGCCAGGCGGTATTCCTCCAGGCGCGAGGCCAGCTCTGGCCCGGTCTCCTCCGATGTCAGCAGGGCCGAGACGGCGCAGACCGTCAGTCCCTCCTCCGGGACCCCGCCGGCGAGCTCCATGCGCGGTATCAGCCTCGGGGCAGTGAAGCGCAGCACCAGCATGTCGGCCAGGCTCTTGACGAGCTCCGACACCGGGAGCAGCAAAAGCACGGCCGCCCAGAAACTGCGCGCGGCGTATCCGCCGAGGAGGGACAAAAAGAGCGTCAGCAGGACATCGGCAGCTATATATCCGCCCACCCGCTCGCCGCGCGGCCCGGAGCCGAGCGGCCGCTCAAAGAGCCAGTGGCCGACATGCGCCCCCTCGCCGGACGACTTCTGGGCCAGCTCCAGCACGGCCCGGGCCAGTTTCTGCTCGCCCAGGCCGGATTTTCTGGCCAGACGGGTGACCTCCCGGCGGTACAGGTCGCGCGTCCGCTCGTCCATCTCCGGATAGATGCCCGCAGGATCGAGACGAAGCACCGCCTCCGTGAGGTCCGCCTCCTCCAGCACCGGCGAGAGGTCGAGCGTAGAGAGCACACGCAGGCTGGTCACCGCCGCCGCCACCGCCGGGGCAGTCTCCCGCCCCTCCGGCTCCGGCGGCAGCGCCGCTATATAGGCTATGAGCGCGGCGCGCAGCGCGGCGGCAAAAACGGCGAGCTCCCCGCGCTCTAGCGGCATGGCGCGCTGAAACCCGGCGAGAAAAACGGCGATGCGCTCCTCGGTCACCTCCCCGAGCCCGGAGCGGGCCAGGGCCGAGGCGCACTCGTATATCACGGCCGAGTCCTCCGACGCCCTGAGCCGCCGTGCCGCGGCCAGCTCGCGGCCGGCGCCCAGTCCCTCGCGCTCTATCAGGTACCAGTTGTCCAGCAGCCATTCGGAGGCCGCTCCGGGCCGCCTGGCCGCGGAGTCCCGCGCGCCGCGGACGCGGTTCAGGTCCGCCGAGAGCGCGCGGGAGAGCTCCTTTCCACGTGTGCGCCCCGACAGTTTTATTCTGCGCGCCGAGTTCTCCGCGAACTGGGCCAGCTTTTCCATGGGTATATACATTCCTCTTGCGGATTTGGGCATTTTGCTTCCCTCCGATTGCATTTCGTAAACTAATTTTCCCAAAGGCGGCGGATGCTATACCGTCAAATAAAAATGCTTG
>CALWYN010000008.1 GCA_944385755.1 uncultured Oscillospiraceae bacterium | reverse complement strand
GCCGTAAATAATTATGTGCTCCATAACGACCTCCTGTTCAACGCCGGTTGTCCCGCCCCAAAAGCGCGAAGATAAACCGGCCCCGGAAGAGCGAGGATAAGACCATGAACACGTCCGCGATGGGTATAAACAGGAAGGACGGTATCATGACACGCGTAAACAGATTGTCCAGCGCCCGCACGCCGCGCACCGCCGACGCGAGCCGCGCCGTACAGAAAAGCACGCTGCTGTTGAGGAACAGCCATGTGAATATCTGTATCAAAAGCGAGCGCCACAGCTCGCCGGAAACGGCCCCAGCACTGAAAAAGGACAGCGCCATTTGCAGCAGAATGACCCCAATCAGGATAGGGCAGACAATGCCCAGCACCTGCAGCATTACCCCGCCGCCGACTCCCACACCGCCGCTCCAGACGGCGCCCGCCCTCTCGCACCATGCCTGAAGCATGCGCAGGGCCGGGCGGTTTTGTCCGCCCTCCACGAAGCCGTTGTTTACGACCGCGTACAGCCGGAAGCGGCAGGGCCGGGCTTTGCAGTACTCTTCGGCCTGAACCAGAAACTCGACCACATGGGATGGGAGTCCGTCCACGTAGAGCGGCACGAAAAGACACACCGCGTCCATATCGGGAAGCAGCTCCAGCGTCCGCCGGAAATCCTGCCGGGAACTGAGGGACAGCGTTTTTTTGCGGGATCCGGGAAGAAACAGCCGGAACAGGCCTGAGAAAAAGCGGGAGGCGCCTCCCTTTTTCTTCGGGCTGGCATTCAGGATAAGAAGGTTCACAGTCCGCCCTCCCTCAGCTGCTCAGGATTCTCACAGAATACCACTTCCGCTCTCTCATAGTCCAGGTTCAGGCGGTTGCGCTCGACCATTTCTCTGGCCGTCTCCCGCTCAAACTCCGTGCACTCCCCGTAAAAGCAGACGCGCAGCAGCCCCCGGCGCGGATAGCGGCTGATGTGGTGGGTCTGCCCTCCTCGCCAGGTGAAAAATGGCAGCGAGCCCCCGATCGCGCGGTCCAGGACGGCCTTGACGGGCGCGCCGTAGCCCCCGTAGCGGCACCGGCTGACGATTATGAGCGGGTCGCTCTCGCCGATGACGGCAGCGATGTGCTGCAGGGAGTCCTTCATCTCGCAGAGTCCCGCGTTCTTCAGCCAGCACTTAAAGCAGCCGCGGCACGGGGCATATTTGTTGTCCGCATGGATGAAAACCGAATCCCCGTCCGGTACCGCCAGCGATCGGATTGCCTCATCGCCGATGTCGTGTATTATTGTCCTCATAGGCGGCATCTCCCAAGGTGTGTGAGTTATTTCGTCGTCCGCGGCTGCAATTTTCCATTTTTATTGTATATCGGGCGCTGCTGAGATACCACCTGCTTTTGATGAAATCCATGTAAAATGTAGCGACTTATACGTCCAGCACAGTATAAAACCGCCCGCAGGGAGTATGTCTCCCCGCGGGCGGCAGCTGCATATCAACCCGCAGAACTCAGATACAGCGCATCCCTGTCAAACATCAGTATCATGGGCGTATTGTACACGCGGTTTATTTCGTCTATCTGCTCAACGAACGGACGGACACAGTCGCCGCCGTGCTCGGCCGCACCCAGATTTCCGTGTCCGGAGCCGGTATTTGACGGCATTCTCCCAAACCGCGCCCCGAAAAGTAGGACCCGGAACTCATCATCGAGCGCATCCACGTCTATGAGGATCTTGAAATTAATCCCGGCCTTTATGTCTCCCATCTCTTCCAAATCTCTCCTGGCGCATAGCGGGTTGGAAACTGCGGATACTAATTCCCGCATAAAGAAACAAAGGCAGGAGGAACCCACATGAAAGCCACTGGCATCGTTCGTCGCATTGACGACCTCGGCAGAGTTGTTATACCCAAAGAAATCCGCCGCACCATGCGCATCCGCGAGGGCGACCCGCTGGAGATATTCACGGACAAGGACGGAGAGGTCATATTCAAAAAGTATTCCCCCATCGGTGAGCTGTCCGACTTCGCGGCGCAGATCTGCGATTCGCTCCACAAATCCACCGACTGCATAGCCGCCGTCTGCGACAGGGACGCGGTGATCGCGGTCGCGGGCGGAGGAAAGCGCGAACTCTTTGAAAAGCGCATCAGCCCGGAGTTGGAGCAGATAATGGAGTCCCGCCGCATCTACCGCCAGGAGACCGGCGGCAGTTCCATACCGGTGACAGAAAACGAGTCCGGCTACTGCGTCTCGATAGCCGCGCCGGTGATCTCGGAGGGGGATGTGATGGGCTGTGTCATTTTCGCCACCGCCAAAAACTCCCCTCCCGCCGGAGAGGTGGAACACAAGCTCGCGCAGACCGTGGCCGCGTTCCTGGGCAAGCAGATGGAGGCCTGAGGCTGTCGGAAAGGCGGAACCTTTTCCGTCATGAGGATAGCACTACTCCGCTTCGCGCAGATTTTGCCCGCTTTCAGCCGGCAAAATACACGCGCGCTCCGCGAGAGGTATTTTCGGCGGCGTACACGCCGCCGAAAATGATTCACACTCTGTTCGCGGCCGCGGCCGCGAATTATCCGAAGGGGATTTGACACGCTGACACCCCGGCCGGGGTTTAACCGGCCGGGGTGTCCCCAATATACGAGCCGCGCCGGCTCAAATCCTCCTCCAGAGAAGGCGGTTATCCCGGAACAGGGCCTCACAGCGGCCGGAGTCGAGGTGCCAGGCCAATATTGAGCGTATCGTGCTGCCCACAAGCGCGTATTGCTGGAAATCCAGAGTCAGGCCGTACCTGTCAAACGAGAGCTTCAGTATCTCCTCAAAACAGCGCGGCTCCGCGCAGAGGTCCAGGACAAGCCCGCACACTTCCATCACATGCTCCCGGTTCAAGTCGGCCAGGGGCGCTATGTCCGCGCAGGCCGGCGCGTGCGCCGGCACGAACAGCGCGGCGTCGAGGCCCTTCACCCGCTCGAGCGTGTCGAGGTACGCCCCCACGTCGTAGATGAACGGGAAGCGGTATTTCTCCAGCGTGGCGGCGCTGGAGAGGCTGTCCGCTATGAACGCCGTCCCATCCGGCGTCTTTACGCCTATCATGTTAAAAAAGTGCCCGGGCAGCGGTATTATCTCCAGCCCGGCGGGGAGGCCGCACGCCTCCGCGTCCTCCGCCGCGGAGGGCTGGGCCATCAGGAACTTGTGCCGCAGCAGCCCGGGCGGATATCCGCCGTAGAGAAAGGACGGCTCCAGAATGGGGTGGCGGGTAAAGTCCGCCTCCACGCCCGGGGCAAAAACGCGGCAGCCCGTCTGCCGCTGCAGATACTGATTTCCGCCGATGTGGTCCGCGTTCGAATGCGTGTTGACTATTCCCAGCAGCCTCCATGAGTTCCTCTCCAGGATCTGCCGGACCTTGCGCCCGGCGTCCTTGTCGTTTCCGCTGTCTATGAGGTACACTTCGCCCTCACCGGCGAGAAATATGCCAATTTTCGCGGGACATTCGATATAATAGCTGCGTTCTCCGGCCTGAATCAGCTCGTACATAGGGCACCTCCTGTCAGTTTTACCCCACTTTACCGCATTTGCATACTGAAATCAAGGCATTTCGGCAATTGCAAACTCGCGCCCGCGAGCTTATAATTGAATCGTATGACTGTAACATCTGAAAGGAGTTTGCCATGAGGGCAATCGTTATAGGCGCCGGCGCCTCGGGCATGATGGCCGCCCTTACGGCCGCCGGGCGCGGACACAGCGTCACGCTCATAGAGCGGCAGTCCCGCGCGGGGCGCAAGCTCATGGCCACGGGCAACGGGCGCTGCAACCTCACCAACATCAACGCCTCGCCCGAGCACTACCACGGGGCGGACGTGGGCTTCATGCGCACGGCCACGGAGAAGCTGCCCCCGGCCGCCGCGCTTGAGCTGTTCGCCTCTATCGGGCTGCTCACCGTCACCGAGAGCGGTGGCAGGGTGTATCCCCTGTCCAACTCCGCGAACAGCGTCGTGGACGTGCTCCGCTACGCCCTGGAGGCGGCCGGAGTCGGGCTCATCTCCGGCGACCGCGCCGTGGAGATAAGGGGCTCCGACGGAGACTTTCAGGTGGTCACCGAGAGCGGACGGCGCGTGGGCGCGGAGGCCGTCGTGGTGGCCTGCGGGGGCCTGGCCGGGGAAAAGCTCGGCGGCGTCCGGGACGGCTATGAGCTGCTCGCTTCCCTGGGGCACAGCCGCACCGCCCTGCGCCCCTCGCTGGTGCAAATAACCACGGCGCCCGAATACCCCCGCGCGCTCAAGGGCATAAAGGCCGACTGCTCTCTCACTCTCCTCGCCGGCGGGGAAATCCGCGCCCGGGCCTCCGGCGAGCTGCTGTTCACCGAGACGGGAGTCTCCGGCCCCGCGGCCTTTGACCTCTCCCGGGCGGTCTCCACGGCCGGGGACGCGCCCATGGAGCTCGAGCTGGACCTGCTCAGGGAATACGCAATGCCACAGGTGCTCTCCCACCTCTCCGCGCGCAGGGAGGCAGCCCCCGGGCTGCCCTGCTCGGAGATCCTGACCGGCGCGCTGCACAACCGCCTGGGGCGCATGGTGGTGAAATACGCCGCCCTGGACGGCGCCAAACCCCTCTCATCCCTCTCGGACGCCGAACTGGCCAGGGCGGCCGCCGCCGCCAAGTGCCTCGTCCTGCCCGTCCGCGGGACGGAGGGCTTCGCCAACGCCCAGGTCACCTCCGGGGGCATAAGGACCTCGGAGTTCGACCCGGCTACGCTCGAGAGCCGGCTGGTCCCCGGCGTCTTTGCCTGCGGCGAGGTGCTGGACATAGACGGCGACTGCGGCGGCTATAACCTGCAGTGGGCCTGGGCCAGCGGCGCGCTGGCCGGGAGGCTGGGGGAATGAGGAGCGTAAGCGGCCTCATTCTGCCCCCCGGCGGCAGCGAAGAGGAGCTCTACTCCCTGGCCGCGGCCAGGCTCGGCGTGCCCCGCCGGCTGATAGAGGAGCTCGTCATCACCAAAAAGAGCCTGGACGCGCGGCGCAAGGGCAGCATACACTGGGTGTACTCCGCGGCGGTGAGGCTGCGCGGCGAGCCGGAGGAGCGCGCGGAGGAATACTCCATCCCCCGCGTCGAGTCGGACGAGCGGCCCGTCATAGCCGGCTTCGGGCCGGCCGGAATTTTTGCCGCCCTGGCCCTGGCCCGCGCCGGTGCCAGGCCCATAGTCCTCGAGCGCGGGGCCGACGCGGAGACGCGCCGGGCAAAGGTGGAGAGCTTCCGCTCCGGCGGAGCGTTGGACACAGAGTGCAACGTGCAGTTCGGCGAGGGCGGCGCCGGCACCTTCTCCGACGGCAAGCTGAACACAGGCACCCACGACCGGCGCATAGCCTTTGTGCTGCGCGAATTCGCCGCCCACGGCGCCCCCTCCAGCGTGGCCTATGACGCCAAACCCCACGTGGGCACGGACGTGCTCGTATCCGTGGTCACCTCGCTGAGGCGCGAGATAATCTCCCTCGGCGGCGAGGTGAGGTTTTCAAACCGCCTGGACGGCCTGGAGCTGCGCGGCGGCGCCCTGGAGGGCCTGCGTGTGCGCTCGGGCGCGGGGGAATACCGCCTCCCCTGCCGCCACCTCGTGCTCGCCATAGGCCACAGCGCGCGGGACACCTTTGAAATGCTCCTCGGGGCCGGGGTGCCCATGGAGCCCAAGCCCTTCTCCATGGGCGCGCGCATAGAGCACCTGCAGTCCGCCATAGACCTTGCGCAATACGGCATGCCGCGCGGCGGCATCCTGCCCGCGGCGGACTATTCGCTGAGCGTCCGCCTCCCCGGCGGCGGCTCGGCCTACACCTTCTGCATGTGCCCCGGCGGGGAGGTCATGGCGGCGGCCAGCGAGAGCGGCGGCGTGGTGACCAACGGCATGAGCTATTCCCGGCGCGACGGCAAAAACGCCAACTCCGCCCTGCTGGTGCCCGTCCGCCCGGAGGACTTCCCCCATCCCGGCCCTCTCGGCGGCATGCTCTGGCAGAGGGATGTCGAGAGGCGGGCCTTTGACTATGCCGGCGGGAACTATTTCGCCCCCGCCCAGCTGGTGGGCGACTTCCTGGGCCGCCGCGCGAGCGTGGCCTGCGCGGAGGTGGAGCCCAGCTACGCCCCCGGCGTGTTCTGGGGGGACCTGCATGAGGTCCTGCCCGCCGGGGTCTGCGCCGGCCTCGAGCTGGCGCTGCCGCTGCTGGGACGGAAACTCCGCGGCTTTGGCTCGCCGGGCGCGCTCCTCACCGGGCCGGAGACGCGCTCCTCCTCCCCGGTCAGGCTGCTGCGCGGTGCGGACCGGTGCTCCCCGCTCCGCGGCCTCTACCCCTGCGGGGAGGGGGCCGGCTGGGCCGGCGGCATAACCAGCGCGGCCGTGGACGGCCTGCGCGTGGCGGAGGCCGTGGCGGCCGACATCTCGCACGGAGAGGGGTGAGGCCCGTGGGCGGTTTCAGTATTGACGCCTCCGGCTTTCACTGGATATCCGGCGCGCCGGACGATCCGGAGGATCTCTGCCTGCACGGGCACGCCGAGGCCGAAATAGGCGGCGAGCTGCTGGAGTATGACTGCACGGTCAGCGCCGCGGCGCTCTATCTCCTCAAATCGCTTACCGAAGACCACATAATGGGCAGCGGCGAACAGATGCTCCCCTGCTGCGGCTTCTTTCTTGTCGCGGACGAGGCGGGCGAGAACGTGGAAATCATCGGCTGCGATCACGGCGAGGACTGGACGGTGCTGCACGACGGCGACAATGTGCGCCTGATAACGCCATCCGGCTGCGAGACCGTGGTGCCCATCGGGGAATACCGCGGCGAGGTCTTCCGCTTTGCGGACAAGGTGGCGGATTTTTACCGCTCCTGTTCCCCCAAACGCGAACCCGGGGACGAATTTGACCGCCGCGGCTGGGCCGCTTTCCGCCGCGAGTGGCATCGCCGGAGGTGGCAGACATGAAAAGCCTGTGGCTCATCGCCGGGCCCATGGGTGCCGGCAAATCCGCCGTGGGGC
Source organism: uncultured Oscillospiraceae bacterium (assembly GCA_944385755.1). Taxonomy (GTDB): domain Bacteria; phylum Bacillota; class Clostridia; order Oscillospirales; family Oscillospiraceae; genus Scatomorpha. Next base: position 1,704 of record CALWYN010000008.1, on the reverse strand, counting down.
GCGAGCTGCGCGACGCGCTGCCGCGCAGCGTGTATCTGGACGGCGACTGGTGCTGGGACGCGCGGCCCTTTGTCGTGACGGAGGAGACGAAACGCATGGTCCTGGGCAACATACGGCACCTGCTCGCGGCCTTTCCCAACTGCTCGGAGTATGAGAACGTCGTGTTCACCTGGGTCATGCCGTCCCGCGCCGTCGTGGACGCCGTGCTGGAGGGGCTGCCGCCCTGCGGGGTGCGGGCCTTCTCCCTCACCTGCTCGGCCCCGGAGCTGGAGCGGCGGCTGAGAGGCGACATCCTCTCCGGGCTGAGGGACGGGGACGCGGTGCGGCGGGGCCTGTCCTATCTGCCGCTCTACCCCATACCGGGCACGGCGGAGATAGACACCACGTATCTCACGGCGCACCAGGCCGCCATGCGGATAATAGACTGGAAGGGGGCCTCCCGGGATGGGCGGGGCATATGACAACAGGGAGTTTTTTGAGAGCTATGCCGGCATGGACCGCAGCCGCCACGGCCTGGAGAGCGCCGGCGAATGGCCCCAGTTCCGGGCCATGTTCCCGCCGCTGGCCGGTAAGCGCGTGCTGGACCTGGGCTGCGGCTACGGCTGGCACTGCAAATACGCCGAGAGCCGGGGGGCGGAATACGTCTTGGGCCTGGACCCCAGCGGGCTGATGCTGGCCGAGGCCAGGCGGAGGAACGCGGGGGCGCGCATAGAGTACGCCCCGGGCTCCGCGGAGGACTTCAGCTGCGCCCCCGGGAGCTTCGACATCGTTATCTCGAATCTCGCGCTGCACTACGTGGCCGAGCTCGGGCCCGTATACAGCAGGGTGTATTCGGCCTTATCCGCCGGAGGGGTCTTTCTGATAAACATCGAGCACCCCACCTTCACAGCCGGCGTGGACGAGGACTGGGCCTATGGGCCGGGCGGCGAGCGCCTGTACTGGCCCGTGGACAGGTATTTTTACCCCGGCGAGCGCGTGACGCGCTTTCTCGGGCATGATATAGTCAAGCAGCACCACACGCTCGCCCAGATTCTCGGTGGACTGCTCGCCGCCGGCTTCAGGCTCGACGCCGTGGACGAGGCGAGGCCCTCGGGGGAGATGCTGGCCCTGCCCGGCATGTCCGACGAGCTGCGCCGGCCGATGATGCTGCTCATACGGGCTTCAAAGACTGCAGAAACGGGGGAAAACTTATGAAAATTGCCGTTATAACCGGGGCCTCCTCCGGCATGGGCCTCGAATTTGCCAGGGCCATAGACCGCGAGGAGACCCTCGACGAGCTCTGGCTCATAGCGCGGCGCGAGGAGCGGCTGCGCGAGCTGGCGCTCTCGCTCAGGAACAAGTGCCGCGTCTTCGCGCTCGACCTCTCCGAGAGCGCGAGCTTCGAGGAGTACAGGCGCGCCCTCGAGGAGGCAAAACCGCTGGTCACAACTCTGTGCAACGTGGCGGGTTTCGGGCGCTTCGCCCTCTTTGAGGAGACGCCGGTGGACGTGAACCTCGGCATGATAGACGTCAACGCCAGGGCCCTCACGGCCATGACTCAGCTCACGCTGCCGTATATGCGGCGCGGCTCACGGATTTTCAACCTGGACTCCCTCTCCGCCTTCCAGCCCGTGCCCTACCAGTGCGTCTACGGGGCCACCAAGGCCTTCGTGCTCTCCTTCTCCCGCGCGCTGAACGTGGAGCTGGAGCCCCGGGGCATCAGGG
>CALWYN010000007.1 GCA_944385755.1 uncultured Oscillospiraceae bacterium | reverse complement strand
ACGGCATACACAGCTTTTTCGTGGGCCGGAACGCCAGGGTGAAATACATCGAAAAGCACTACGCCGAGGGCGACGGTACCGGCGAGCGCATAATGAACCCCACCACGATAATCAACCTGGAAGAGGGCGCGTATATGGAGATGGACACGACCCAGATAAAGGGCGTGGACTCCACAAAGCGCGACACCAGGGCCAAGCTGGCCGACGGGGCCACGCTGATAATCCGCGAAAAGCTGATGACCCACGGCCGGCAGTACGCCGAGACCGAGTTCTCGGTGGATTTGGACGGCGTGGACAGCTCTACGAACGTCATAAGCCGCAGCGTGGCCTGCGACAGCTCCAGGCAGCTCTTCCTGGCCAAGATAAACGGCAACACCCGCTGCTATGGGCACTCCGAGTGCGACGCCATCATAATGGGCGAGGCCTCGGTGAGCGCCATACCCGAGATAACGGCCAACTGCGTGGACGCCAGCCTTGTGCATGAGGCGGCGATAGGCAAGATAGCCGGCGAACAGCTCACCAAGCTCATGACCCTCGGCCTGACAGAGAAGGAGGCCGAGGAGGAGATTGTGGCGGGCTTCCTGAAGTAGGACATAAATACGGTAAAAAGGCGGCGGACTCCGGTCCGCCGCTTTTGACTTCCCGGCGCCGCCCGGAATTTGGGCGCTCAAATTCACCGGGTCAGGTTGACAAGGGCAGATGCCTGTTGTATGATATATTTGGAATGACTTGAATATGTGGGGGCGCAACATATGAGAAGAAATACCAGAGTGGGGATAGTGACTTCCGGCGGTGACTGCCAGGGCCTCAACGCAGCCATCCGCGGAGTGGGGAAGTCGCTGTTCAAATATGTGGACAACGTAGAGATTTTCGGTATGTACGACGGCTACCGCGGGCTGATAGAGGGCGACTACAAGTTCATGGAGTCCAAAGATTTCTCCGGCATACTCACCGAGGGGGGGACCATACTGGGGACCTCCAGGCAGAGGTACATACCCGGCAAGGCCATAGTTGACGACGAGGGCAACGACCTGATGCCCGCCATGCTGGACACATACAACAGGCTGAATCTCGACTGTCTGGTGGTCATGGGCGGCAACGGCACGCAGAAGAGCGCCAAGCTCCTCATGGATGCCGGCATGAACATCATAACCCTGCCCAAGACCATAGACAACGACATCTATGGAACGGACACCACCTTCGGCTTCCAGAGCGCGGTGGACATCGGCACGAACGTGATAGACTACATACACTCCACCGCCAGCTCGCACGGGCGCGTGTTCCTGGTGGAGCTGATGGGGCGGGACGCCGGCTGGCTGACGCTTAACGCCGGCATAGCCTCCGGGGCGGACATAATCCTCATCCCCGAGATACCCTATACCATCGAGGCCGTGGCCGCTGCCGTGGAGCAGCGTTACCGCCACGGAAAGCACTTCTCAATAATCGCAGTGGCGGAGGGCGCGGTGTCCGCCACCGACGCCGTGCTCAGCGAAGAGGAGCGCCGGAAGGTCAAGGAGCAGTCAAAGCACTCGACGATTTCCTACCGCATAGCCTCCGAGCTGGAGGCCCTGACCGGGCAGGAGACCCGCGTGACGGTGCCCGGGCACTACCAGCGCGGCGGGCCCCCGTGTCCGTATGACCGCGTGCTCGCCACCCAGTTCGGCACGGCCGCCGCCATGCTGATAAGGGAGAAGAGGTATGGCCTGATGGTCGGCGTACAGAAGGGCGAGATAGTCTCCGTGCCGCTGGAGGACGCGGCCAGCCGCACCAAGTTCCTGCCGGTGGACCACCCGCTGATACAGACGGCCAGGGACGTGGAGATCTATTTCGGAGACGAAGTATGACAAACCAGGGAAGGGGCCGCGGGCCCCTTCCCTTATTCGCGCCGGCCCTGCCGCGCTCAGAGCGCGTGTGGTTCCCGCCGGGCTGCGCGCAATTTCGCACCTTTGCCCGGAACTTTCCCGGATGCAGAAAACTCCCCCGCCGCGGCGGGGGAGTTTTTGCATTTGGGCCGGCAGGCGCCCGGCGCGGCATCGCGGGCCGCGGGGACAACGCCGTATGGAAAGGCAGCAAGGAGGGCGGCCGGCCAAAGCGCCACGCGCCGCGCGGCCATTCAGTCGGCTCCGGCGTCCACGTCCGGGTAGGCGCCGTCCAGCCGGGTGAGGGCCAGAGCCAGGGCGTAGTCCGCCACCAGCACGTCGGCCAAGCTGCTCCTCAGGGCGGCCTGAAGGGTATGGGCCTTTTCCGCCCCGGAGGCCACTATCAGCTTGTGGGGGATATTTCGGTAGCTCTTCATGTCGATGGCCAGCGTGCGCGCGGCCAGTTCACTCTCGCACTCGGCCCCGTTGCGGTCAAAAAAGCGCAGCATGAGGTCTCCATACGGGCGGTGCTTCGCCAGCCCGGCGTACTCCTCTTCGCTCAGATAGGGCAGGTGTGACAGCGGGGAGGTGGGACGGGGAAATAGTGAGCCTATGCCGCTGGCCGAGATGGTGATCTGCTCGAAAAGCGAGAAGATGTGGGCGATATCCCTCTGGCGGCGCAGTTCGGCCAGCTGCTCGGGACTCGCCAGCAGGCCCGGGGCGTCCAGGGCGTACTGCCGGCCGCCGAAAGCCATGGCGATACGCCGCACGAGCGTATTGACCTCGAACTTGCTGCTGCAGCAGCTTATATTGCCGTGGAGGGTGACAAAGGTCGCCTCCGTGCGCTGGCAGGGGTTCAGGTACTGGATGAGCTCGTACATCGTCCCGCCCCAGGCGACGCCGAGTATGTCGCTGGGCCGGATAACCCGCTGTATATAGCGGGCGCCCTCCAGGGCCACGGCGCGCTTTACGGCCAAGGGGCCGTCGTCCCCGGCCTCCGGAGGGACCACAATGGCCTCCTCCAGGCCGTAGGCCTCCCTGAGCTGCTGCTCAAGGGCCAGGCACTCCCGGTAGGGAGAGGGGATGACAAAGGAGATCAGCCCCTCCTCCTTGGCCCGTTTGAGCAGGCGGGAGACGGTGGGGACGGAGACCGCCAGGCGCTGAGCTATCTCCTTCTGCGAACAGCCCTCCATGTAATAGAGATTCGCGGCGCGCAGCACGGCGCAGCGCGACTGGTTGAATACCTCGCTCTTCATGGTCCTCCTCCAGACTCAAAACCGCCCGATTGGTATCATGCGCGGACGCATGTCCTCATAGACTGCAATGTATCGGACACCGGCCTCCCGGGCCAGCTCCAGCGCCAGGCCGAACCCCGCGCCCAGCTGCTCGGGGCGGTGGCTGTCCGAGCCGACCGTCACATATTCGCCTCCCAGCTCAACATAGCGCCTGAGCCAGTCCAGCTCGGGGCGGCCTTCCATAAGGCTGAAGGGGGAGGTGTTTATCTCCACGCATTTGCCCTCGCCGATGGCAAGACGGAAAATGGCGTCCAGATGGTCCGGGGCGTACTCGTAGCGCAGGGACGCCGGGGGGCCGCCGAGGCGCAGCCGGCCCTTGACGGGGAAGTCGACGTGACCCACGCAGCTGTAGAGCGCCGGGTCCAGGCGCTCCAGCCCCTCCAGCAGGGCGGAGAGATACAGCCGGCAGGCCTGCGGAAAAGTGCGGCCCTCAAAAAAATCCGGCTCCATTGGGTTGGTGTCGTCCACCACATGGGCCGAGGCTATGACAAAGTCAAACCTGGTCTCGCGCAGCACCCGTGTCAGCCGCTGGAACTCCCCGGGCGTACAGGAGATCCCGGCCTCCGCGCCGAAGCGCAGCGCGGGCGCGCCGGGCAGGGATCGCAGGGCGTCCAGGGCCCGGCGACAGGCTGCAAAATCGGTCTCATGACCCATCCATTCCCGAAGCCCGAACTCCAGGTGGTCCGTGATGCATATCTCATCAAGGCCCAGCTCCGCCGCCCGTTTTACCTGGGCTTCCATGGGAGTCCGGCAGTCCGGCGAGAAGGCCGTATGTATGTGGTAGTCGACGCGCGGCATGTTCTCCCTCCTCAGCTAAATGGGGCGTCCGGCACCCGCCTCATACTATCATACCGGAAAAATGGCCGTAAGAAAATAGGGATAATTTTTTCACGCACGTCAATATTTTGTGCAATATTGAAAATTTTTTATCTATTGCAGCGGCAGTTTTATTCAAATATACTTAAACCGGTACGGCGCTTATACCACGGCGCGCCCTGGGATGGGGATGCGTCACTGACCATGATAAAAATGGAGGTTTTGCTTATGTTCATCGATCCCATCATCATGCAGATGGACGAGTCCATCGACAGGGAACGTTTTGTAATCGCCACGTATTACTGCGGGGCCAAGCCCACTACCAACATGATGAAATTTGCCGCCGCCCTGGCGGTGGAACAGACTACCGGTACCTGGATACAGGTGCCTGGCGAGACCCCAGAGGTGCGGGAACGCTGCATCGGCCGCCTGGTTGGCGTCTATGAGGCCCCGGCCTATCAGATAGAGGTGCCGCGTGAGGCGCAGGAGCGCCATTTCATAATACGCATAGCCTATCCCTGGGCAAATTTCGGGGCCCAGTTCGCCATGATGCTCAGCACGGTCATCGGCAACATATCCAGCTCGGGCAAGGTCAAATTGCTGGATCTCAGCTTCCCGCCCTCCTTCCTCGCGCAGTTTTCCGGGCCCAAGTTCGGCGTGCAGGGCATAAGGGAGCTGCTCGGCGTCTGGGACCGCCCGCTGCTGAATAACATGATCAAACCCTGCACCGGGCTCAACCCAGAGGAGACGGCGAAGCTGGCCTACGAGGCGGCCGTGGGCGGCGTGGATATTATCAAGGACGACGAGCTTGTGGCCGACGCCCCGCACTGCCCACTGGTGCCGCGTGTAAAGGCCGTCATGGAGGCCGTCAGGCGGGCCGATGAGGTAAAGGGAGAGCGGACGCTGTACGCCTTCAACATCACCGACAGGGTGGACCGGCTGCGCGACAATGCCCTCAGGGCCATAGACGCGGGGGCCAACTGCCTGATGGTAAATTACTTCACGATAGGCCTCGACGCCGCGCGCATGCTGGCCGGGGACCCGGAGATAAACGTGCCCATACTGGCCCACTCCGACTTCACCGGCGCGGTCTATGAGTCGCCGTGGTCGGGCATGAGCGCCATGCTGATTGGCGCCAAGCTGCCCCGCCTGGCCGGGCTGGACATGGTGATAGCCCTGAGCCCGTACGGCAAGTTTCCCATTATGATGGACACCTTCCTGAACGCGGGCTACCACATGCTGATGCCCATGGGCGGCATAAAACCCATATTCCCCATGCCTGGCGGAGGCACGACACAGGGACATGTGGAGGACCTGTACAGGAAATTCGGCAAGGATGTGATGATAGCCGCGGGCGGCGCCATACACGGCCACCCCATGGGCCCGGCCGCCGGGGCAAGGGCCTTCCGCCAGGCCATAGACGCGGTGGTGGCGGGGGGCACCCTGGCGGAGGCCGCCGAGGAGCACGAGGAGCTCAGGACGGCTTTGGAACTCTGGGGAATTTACAGCGAGAGCACAGGCGGACTGTTTGACCTCAAGGGATGATCCGCTTTCTGTAACTAACAAAATTAACTATAAGGAGGAAGCAGCATGGCAAAACAGTATACTAGGGACGAGGTACTCAACCGGTTCAAAGCCACCATCGCAGAGGGCAAGCCGGTGGTCATCGCCGGCGCGGGTACGGGCATTTCCGGCAAATTCGCCGAGAGGGGCGGAGCGGACCTGGTTGGCGTGTACAATTCCGGCCTCTACCGCATGGACGGCAACGGCTCCCTGGCGGGCCTGATGCCCTACGGCAACGCCAACGATATTGTCATCCAGCTGGCCAACAGGGTGTTCCCGCAAATAAAGGAGGCGCCGATGATTGCCGGCATCTGCGGCAGTGACCCCACGCGGGAGATGAAGCCCTTCCTCAGACAGCTGATTGAGATAGGCTTCTCCGCGGTGATGAACTTCCCCACGGTGGGCCTCATCGACGGCCGCTACCGCCAGGAGCTGGAGGACACGGGCATGGGCTACGACAAGGAGATAGCCACCCTGGAGATGGCCAAGGAACTGGGCATGTTTACCATAGGCTATGCCTTCAACGAGGAGGAGGCGGCGATGGTGGGCAAGGCGGGGCTCGACGTCATGATCTGCCACATGGGCCTGACCACCGGCGGGGCCATCGGCTCCAAATACTCCGAGGCAGTAACGCTGGAGACCTGCGCCGCGCTCATCAACCGCATGACCGAGGCCGCCAGGGCCCACAACCCGGACATCCTCATTTTCGCACACGGCGGGCCTATCTCCTCCCCTGAGGACACGGCGTACATCTACGAGCACACAGAGTCGGTGGGCTTCCTGGGAGCCTCCAGCATAGAGCGTATCCCGGTCGAGAGGCCACTCATGGAGGCCGTCAAGGACTTCAAGGCCCAGAAGCTGGGCAAAAAGTGAGCCGCGGGCCGTTCCGCGGACAAATCTGACATATTGGGCGGGGCCGCCCGGCTTCCGCCGGCACCCCGCCCTCACGCGTAAACTGTGCATTAAAAAACTGAAAACCGGGAGGTCCCATATGAAACCTGAAATCGTCATTACCGGTATTCTGGATACCAAAGGCGAGGAGATAAAATTCATCGCCCAGGCCGTCCGGGAGGCGGGAGGAAATCCCACCATCCTGGAGCTGAGCCCGGGCAAGGAGGTGGGCTGGGCGGACATCGGACTGAGCGAACTGCTCGAGCCCATTGGGAAGACCCCCGCCGACCTGTACGCCGTGGACCGCCACCAGGCAGCCGCCTGGGTGACGGAGGCCGCCACCCTCAGGGCCGGGGAGCTGCTCAAGGCGGGCAGGCTCGACGGCATAATCGGATTCGGGGGATCCATGGGCGCGTCCATCTCCTCGGCGGTGATGCAGTCCCTGCCCATAGGCGTGCCCAAGCTGCTGGTGACCACCATGGCCTCCGGCGAGGTTCGCCCCTATGTGGGCACCAAGGACATCTGCATGATGTACCCAATCGCGGAGGCGGGGCTGAACAGCCTGACCAAGCAGATTCTGACCAACGCGGCCTACGGCATCGTGGGCATGGCCTCGGCGCCCCACATCCCGGCGGCGGACAGCAGGCCGCTCATAGGCTGCATGATGTTCGGCGTGACGACCCCGTGCGTGCTCAGGGCCTCGCAGGCCATGGAGGACCTGGGCTACGACGTGATAATAAACCACGCCATAGGCACCGGCGGCATGTCCATGGAGCAGATGATAGAAGACGGCTTTATCAGGGGGGTGCTGGACATCACCACCCATGAGCTCATAGACGAGAGGCTGGGCGGTGTCCTCGGCGCCGGGCCGGACCGGCTGACCGCAGCGGCGCGCAGGGGCGTACCACAGGTGGTGGCCCCCGGCGGGCTTGACCTGATAAACTTCGGGCCCAAAGACACGGTGCCCGAGCACTACATGGCCCAGACGCACCTGCCGGGCCGCGCGCTCTATGAGCACAACCCCACCGTCACCTGCGTGGGCGTCCTGCCGGAGGAGGCCTATGAGGTGGCAAAGGAGATGGCCCATAAGCTCAACCCGGCCACGGGGCCCGTCTGTATCTGCGTGCCCATGCGCGGCTGGGGCGCCTGCGATATACGTGAACCCAATAAGGAGCTCGGCTGGGCCGGCCCGTCCGCCGGACCATCCTGGGTGGCGGATCCCGAGCGGCCGGAGTGGTCGCTGCGCAGCCGCCGCTTCGTGGACGGGCTCCGCGAGGAGCTCGACCTGTCCAGGCCCAATATAGAGGTGCTGGTGACCGACTATCACATGAACCAGCCCGAGTTCGCCGACCTCATGTCAGGCATACTCCAGGAAATGCTGGATGGGCGCTGGGCCAGGGGGACGCACAGCGGCGGACCCGTCGAGGCCCTGTGAGGCGGTGGGCGGCATGACACGCCAGGAAGTCATCTCCAGGCTGCGCTCCCAGGTGGACGCGGGACGGCCGCTGCTCATGTTCGGCGCCGGCACCGGACTGACGGCCAAGTGTGCAGAGAGGGGCGGGGCCGACCTAATAGGCGTCTACTCAACCGCCATTTTCCGCATGCGCGGCCTGCCCTCGATTCTCGCATGGCTGCCGTACGGTGACGCAAATGAACATATGCTCAGAATGGCCGGGGAGATACTGCCCGCCGTCCGCGGGACGCCGTGCGTGGCGGGCATAGGCGCCCACGACCCCGCGCTGAATCTGGAACTGCTGCTGGACCGCCTCATGGAAATGGGTTTTTCGGGAGTAAACAACGAGCCCTTCTGCGGGCTCTACGGCCCGGACTTCGCCAGACAACTGGAACAGGCGGGACTGGGCTTTTCACGCGAGGTGGAGCTCATACGCAGGGCGCGTGAGCGCGATATCTTCACCGTGGCCTGGGCGATGTCTCCGGAAGAGGCCGCGCGGATGGCCGCGGCCGGTGCGGACGTGGTTGGGGCCATGATAGGTGTCACCTCCGGCGGGATGAGCGGGGCCAGGGCCGTCACGCCGCTTGAGGAGGCCGCCCTGCAGGCCAGGGACATGGTGGAGGCGGCCCGCCGTGAAAACCACGAGGTGCTGGTGCTCACCCACGGAGGGCCCTTTGCGGACCCTGAGACGGCCCAGTATTCGATCACACATTCGGGGGCGGACGGCTATGCCTCGGGCTCCAGCGGGGAGCGGGTGCCCACGGAGCAGGCCGTGGTTGCGGTGACCAAGGCCTATAAGGCCATGACATTTTAAAAGAAAAGACGGATAATTCCCCAACCGAGGGCCCGGATACAGAGCTGTCCGGGTCCTCCTTCCCGGATATGAGGGGACACGAGCGCCGTTTTTCGCCTGTGGAGCAGCTTTTTTCATTTTCGTATTGCCAAAAACGCGAATATAGTGTAGAATACATTGGTTATCAGTTAAAACAACACCACAGGAGGCCAGAATATATGATTTCCGCAGGCGATTTCAGAAACGGCGTTACCTTTGAGATGGACGGCCAGGTCATGCAGGTCGTCGAGTTCCAGCACGTCAAGCCGGGCAAGGGCGCGGCTTTCGTGCGCACAAAGATGAAGAACGTCATCACCGGGGCCGTGGTGGAGACCTCGTTCAACCCCACCGCGAAGTTCGAGGAGGCCACCATCGAGCGCAAGAGCATGGAATACAGCTATTCCGACGGCAACCTCTACTATTTCATGGACCCGGAGAGCTATGAGCTCATCCCCATCGACGAGTCCCTGCTGGGGGACAGCTTCAAGTTTGTCAAGGAGAACATGGTGTGCGTGGTCATGAGCTACAAGGGCAAGGTCTTTGCCGTTGAGCCGCCCAACTTTGTCGAGCTGGTCGTCACCCAGACCGACCCCGGCTTTGCGGGCAACACCGCCACGAACGCCACCAAGCCCGCCACTGTCGAGACCGGAGCCGAGGTCAAGGTACCCCTGTTCATCAGCGAGGGCGATAAGATTAAGATTGACACCCGTTCCGGCGAATATCTCGAGCGCGCCAAGGGTTGAGCCGCCGCTCGGGCCGGCACGCACCCAAGCCGGCAGAGTGAGAATTATTTTGACGGAGGATTAAAATGACCACTTCCGAAAAGGTAGCCTATCTGAAGGGCCTGGCCAAGGGGCTGGGCGTGGACAAGAAGTCCAAGGAGGGGCAGCTGCTCGAGGCCATAATAGATGTGCTCGACGAGATCGCGCGCGACATCGAGGAACTCGAGTCCAACTCCTGGGATCTTGGCGAGGCCATCGACCAGGTCAGCGACGACCTCTCCGACCTTGAGGACTATGTCTATGACGGCGAGGACGACGATGATGACGATGACGACTGGGACGAGGATGAGGACGAGGAGGACGGGCCCTGCTGCTGTTCCTGCGGCGAAGAACCCGTGTTCTACGAGGTGACCTGCCCCGCCTGCGAGAACACCATCACCATCGACGAGGACGTGCTCGGCCTGGGCTCCATCCAGTGCCCCAACTGCGGCGAGACGCTCGAGTTTGAGGGCGTTGAGACCGCCGAAGAGGACGAGGGAGAGAAGGACGAGTAAAACGAAACCCAATCGCCCGGAAGCGAAAGCTTCCGGGCGATTTTTTCTGCCGGGCGGCCCAAAAACGAGCTCCCGTCTTATGGACCGCCGCACTGAGGGTTTAAGCCGCGTCCTCCAGGCCGCAGCCCTCGGAGGCCCTGAGCATGCTGTATATGGGTATGCCGTAGCCGCGCGTGGGGTCGTTCACCAGGACATGCGTCACGGCGCCGACGAGTTTGCCGTCCTGTATTATGGGGCAGCCGCTCATGCCCTGAACTATGCCGCCGGTGAGGGAGAGGAGCTCGGGGTCGGTGACTGTGACGAGGAGCTTGCCGCCGCTCTCCGAGATGTTTACCGTATACTCGGCTGTCTCGTCGCCGGAGACGTTTGCCAGGATGGTCGCCGCCCCATCGGCAATTTCACCCTCCTCGGCCGCGGGTATGGCCCGGCCCCCGGCCCAGGCGCCGGTGTGCCCGAATATGCCCTGCTCGGTGTTGAGCAGCACGGAGCCGAGTTCGTCGGCGGTGTCGAATACCCCGTGGAGCTCCCCGGCCTTGCCCGCCCGGCCGGGCAGCACGTCGGAGACAGAGGCACCGGTTATCACGCCGCTGCCCAGCGGCAGGATGGAGCCGGTCCCGGCGTCATTTATGCTGTGGCCGAGTGCACCGTAGAGGCCGGTTGAAGGGTCGTAATATGTGACGGTGCCGATCCCGGCCACCCCGTCGCGCAGAAGCAGGCCCAGCCGCCATTCGCCGGAGGCCGCGAGTACCGGCGAGATGGTATACTGTATCGTCCTGCCGCTACGCTTCAGCGTCACGGAGACAGGGCTCCCGTCCAGCTCTGCCGCCGCCCTTGTGAAATCCTCGCTGGTGGAGACCTCGTGGGAGCCAAGCCTCACGATCACGTCCCCCGGAAGTATGCCGCAGTCCGAGGCCGGGCAGGTCTCGCCGCTTTCGGTATCCACGGCGGACAGCCCGGCCACGAGCATCCCCTCGGTCCTCACCTCTATACCAACTGTCTCGCCCACTGGCACGAGCTCCAGGGCATATGCGCCGGTGGCCAGAAGTGCCGCCGCCGCCGCTGCCGGGGCAAGGCGCAGAATTCTCTTTATTATTGTCATATTTTTCCTAATCCCCCCGCTTTTTGTTTGAATTGAGCCGGCCCTATCATTATGCGCGGTCGGGGCGGATTTAACGGCGGTTTTTTCATACATGATTCCCTGTTGCCGCGCGTAGGCTAATACGGCGGGACTTTGGGTGAAAGGAAAATTGAGCCATGAAAAATTTGAGTTATGGCAGTATGGGGGCGGAGGTGCAGCTGCTCCAGCTCGCGCTGTGCAGGGCGGGGTACGGGCCTTTGCGGCGCGACGGAATATTTGGGAGCGGGACGCGCTCCGCCCTCTCTGCCTTCCAGCTCGACCACGGCCTGGCGGGGGACGGCATATTCGGGAGGCTGACGCGCGCGGCCATGCAGCCCTGGCTGACGGGCAGCCTCGTGTATACGGTGAGGCGCGGAGACACGCCATATGCCATCGCGCTGAGGTACGGCCAGGGGCTGAGGGCCATAGAGACGGCAAATCCCGGCATGGACCCCACGGCTCTCCGGCCGGGGGAGAAGCTGACGGTGCCGCTGCCGTTCAACGTGGTCCCCGAGGATATAGAGCCCAGCTCTGCGCTGCTGAGCTACTGCGTCCGCGGGCTGGCGGCGAGATACCCGTTCCTGGCGGTTTTTGAATACGGCAGGAGCGTCATGGGCGCCCCGCTCAGGGCAATGGCCCTGGGCAGCGGGCAGCGCACGCTGCTCTACACCGCCGAACACCACGCCAACGAGTGGATAACGGCGCTGATCGCGCTGAAATTTGTGGAGGAGCTCGCCTCCGCCTATTCCATGGGACGGAGCGTGAGAGGGGTCAGCGCGGCGGAGATAATGGGCGCGGCGCGGATTTACATAGCGCCCGCGGTAAATCCGGACGGCATGGACCTGGTGACGGGTGCGCTGAACGGGGGAGACTATTACGCGCTCGCCATGGAAATTGCCTCGGAATTCCCCTCTATACCATTTCCCGACGGCTGGAAGGCCAACATCCTCGGGACGGATTTGAATTTGCAGTATCCGGCAGGCTGGGAGGAGGCCAGGGAGATAAAATATGCCCAGGGCTTTGACCGCCCGGCGCCCAGGGACTATGTGGGCACCGCGCCGCTCTCCGCCGCGGAGAGCACGGCCCTCTACGAGCTCACGCGCTCGCTCGACCCGGAGCTGATACTTGCGCTGCACACCCAGGGAGAGGTCATCTACTGGCGGTATCTGGACTTCGAGCCGCCCGGCTCGAGACATTACGGAGAGTGTTTCGCCGCGGCCTCCGGCTACGCGCTGGAGGAGACGCCCTATGCCTCGGGGTTCGCCGGATATAAGGACTGGTTCATATCTGAATATAACAGGCCGGGATATACGATTGAGTCCGGTCTGGGCGAGAATCCCCTGCCGCTGTCCGACCTGCCCGAGATGTACCGCCGCACTTTGGGAATACTGGTTTTGGGGGCGGTGGGCTGTTGACTTGAGGGGTAAAACGGTTATATAATATGGCGGATGCGATTGGATTACTCATGGCGCGTCCGCGCCGTTAAGAGAGGTTGATTTTACAAATGAGCGAAAACATCGAAAACTGCACTCACGACTGTTCCAGCTGCGGGGAGAACTGCCCCAGCCGCCGGCCGGAGAGCTTCCTCAAGCCCCTGCACGAGGGCAGCGCCGTCGGGCGGGTGATAGCCGTGGTGAGCGGCAAGGGCGGCGTGGGCAAGAGCCTGGTGACCGGGCTGCTCGCCTCCGAGATGCAGCGCCGCGGGCACCGCACCGCCATCCTCGACGCCGACGTCACCGGCCCGAGCGTGCCGCAGATGTTCGGCGTGCACGAGGGCGCGCGCGGCGGGGAGGATTTCATCCTGCCCGTGAAGAGCTCCACAGGTATTCAGCTCATGAGCATGAACGTCCTGCTGCCCCATGAGACGGACCCCGTCGTCTGGCGCGGCCCGGTCATAGCCGGGGCCGTGGAGCAGTTCTGGACGGACGTCATCTGGGACAATGTGGACTATATGTTCGTCGACATGCCCCCCGGGACGGGAGATGTGCCTCTGACCGTGTTCCAGTCCCTGCCGGTGAACGGCGTGATAGTCGTGACGAGCCCGCAGGAGCTCGTGGGCATGATAGTGGAGAAGGCCGTGAATATGGCCGGGATGATGGATAAGCGGGTCATCGGAATAGTCGAGAACATGTCGTATTTCGTCTGCCCCGACTGCGGCAGGCGCAGCAGCATCTTCGGTGAGAGCCATATAAACGAGACGGCCTCGCGCTTCGGCATAGGGCATGTGGCGAAGCTGCCTATAGACCCGGCGGTGGCCGCTGCCTGCGACGCGGGCAGGATCGAGACCGTCAGGGTGCCGGAGCTCATCGGGCTGGCGGACCACATCGAGCGCGGCGCCTACTGAGCCGCCGCGGGAACTGAATCTGTGCGAAAACGGCCGTGCGGGCCGTTTTCGCCATCTATTGGGGGTTAGGACTTGATAACGCTGCTCTCGCGCATGCTTATACGCGACAGGGAGAACTATTCGGACGAAAAGGTGAGGCGCGCCTACGGCGTGCTCTGCTCCTGCATGGGAATATTTCTCAACATACTGCTGTTCGGGGGGAAGTACCTGGCCGGCGTCATCTCAGGCTCCATAGCGGTGACGGCGGACGCCTTCAACAACCTGTCCGACGCGGGCTCCTCGGTCATAACTCTGGCGGGGTTCAGAATGGCCTCGAAGAAGCCCGACCCGGGGCACCCCTTCGGGCACGGGAGGATAGAGTACATCTCCGGGGTGGCCGTCTCGCTGGTGATAGTCGCCGTGGGCATACAGCTCGCCCGCGAGTCGATAGAGAAGATCTCCTCGCCGGAGCCGATGGAGGCGGGCTGGCTGCCCATGGCCATACTCGCTGCCTCGATAGCCGTAAAGGGCTATATGTACCTGTACAACAATTCCCTGGGAAAGAAACTCTCATCCCCGGGGATGAGGGCCACGGCCCTCGACTCGCTCACGGACTGCGTGGCGACCTTTGCCGCGCTGGCGTCCATGGTGGTCTACCGGCTGACCGATTTGAATATAGACGGCTGGGCCGGCGCGGCCGTGGCGCTCTTCATCATCTATTCGGGCTTCACCGCGGCGCGCGACACACTGAGCCCGCTGCTTGGCACTCCCCCATCGCATGAGCTGGTACAGAGGATATACTCGATAGTGCTCTCCCACCCGGAGATAAAAAATGTCCATGACCTCGTGGTGCACGACTACGGGCCGGGGCGGCTCATGATATCCCTGCACGCGGAAGTGCCCGCGGACGGCGACCTGTGCGAGCTGCACGATACCATAGATACGGCGGAATACGAGCTGCAGCGCGAGCTGGGCTGTTCCGCGGTGATACATATGGACCCCGTCAGCACGGACGGGGGCAAGACGGCGCAGATGCGCGACGAGGTCGCCGCCCATCTGGACGAGATCTGCCCCGGAATGACGCTGCACGACTTCAGGATAGTGGACGGGCCGACGCACACGAACGTGATATTCGACGCCGTCCTGCCCCTGGACTCGGGGATGACCGACGAGGAGGCGAAGGCCAGGCTGGAGGAGCTGGTGACCTCGCTCTGGGAGAACACACACCCCAAGGTGCACATCGACAGACCATACGTGTGAGGGGCCGAGTCCGGAATCCGGCCCTTGGAGGGCGCAAAAAATGAGCGGGCAATCGCCCGCTCATTTCATGTTTGCAAACCGCTCCACGGCCTTTGTGAAGCTGGCGATGGTCTGTTCCGCGTCGCCGTGTTCGATGCCGTCGCGGACGCAGTGGTTGATGTGGCCCTCCAGCACCACCTGCCCGACTCTGTGAAGGGCGGATTTTGCCGCGTTAATCTGTGCCAGGATGTCCTCACAGGGGATGTCCTCGTCCACCATCCTGTCTATGGCCTGCACCTGGCCGATTATCTTTTTCAACCTGCGGTGCAGGTTATCGGCGTCCATACACTGTCTCATCTGCTGCCTCCCATACCTGTAGGGGTATATTTTCCCCATTGTATGGCATGGGCCCGCGCTTGTCAAGACCCGCCGTCCGCCCGGCGGGCCGGTTATGCCTGCTTCGCGGGTCAGACGAGCTGGAAGATGTAGAATTTGAGATAATCGGTCTCCGGCACGTTCCAGAGTATGGGGTGGTCGGGGGCCTGCTGGCGGGCCTCTATCTGCTTGAGCGAGACGTTGGCGTCCTGAGCGGCCCGGCGGAGCATTTTTTCAAAGAGCTCATGGGACATGAAATGGCTGCAGGAGCAGGTGGCGAGATAGCCCCCTCTGGGCAGCAGGCGCATTGCCCGGTAGTTTATCTCCCTGTAGCCCCGCTCGGCCCCGGAGACCGTGCGCCGGCTCTTGGTGAAGGCGGGGGGATCGAGTATGACCAGGTCGTAGTGCTCATGCCGCTCGAGGAGCTCCGGCAGGAGGTCAAACACGTCGGCGGTGATGAAGTCCATACGCCCCTCAAGTCCGTTCAGCGCGGCGTTTTGCCGGGCAAGGGCCACGGCGCTCCCGGACACGTCCACGGCTGTCACGTGCGCCGCGCCGGCCCGGGCGGCGTTGAGCGCGAAGGAGCCGGTGTGGGTGAAGCAGTCGAGGACCCTGAGGCCTCGGGCCAGGCGCGCGACGGCCAGGCGGTTGTACTTCTGGTCCAGGAAAAAGCCGGTCTTTTGCCCGTTTTCCACGTCCACGGCATAGCGCACGCCGTTTTCGCATATCTCCGTGACCGGGCTCTCCGGGTGCGGGAGGGGCCCGTACCAGCCCTTGTACCGCTCAAGCCCCTCGAGCGAGCGGATGGGGCTCTCATTGCGCTCGTATATACCAGAGATGTGCTCGCCGGAGGCCTCAAGCTGCGAGACGAGAGAGCGGTATATGATGTCCCTGACGCCGTCCGTGCCGCGCGAGAGCACCTGGGCGACGAGCAGGTCGGAAAAGCGGTCCACTGTCAGGCCCGGCAGGCCGTCGGCCTCGCCGAAAACGAGCCGGCAGCAGGAGAAGTCCGGCCCCATCACGGCGCGGCGGTAGTCGAGCGCGTATTTGACCCGGCGCTCGAAAAAGGCCGGGGAGAAGTCCTCATTGGCGTTGGTCGAGAGGACCCGGACCGCTATCTTGCTCTCGGCGCTGTAGAAGCCGGCGCCCAGCCAGGCGCCGCGCTGCGAGAACACGTCGGTTATGCCGCCGGGGACCGGCTCGCCGCGCCGGCCGCAGATCTCGGCGGCGTAGACCCAGGGGTGGCCGGAGCGCAGTGCGGCCTCGGCCTTTTTTGTGACTGTGACGGAGGGAAAATTTCTCTCTTGTTTCATTGTTCCTCCCAAGATATCCGGGGGCGGCGCGCCGCCCCCGGAATTTATTATGGTTCAGTTCAGAGCGTACAGCCTGGCCGATTCCGGGGGCAGCGTGAGACGCATGAGGCCCTCGGAAACCTCGGCCGTGTCGCCGCTTAGCAGGCAGACGGCCCGGGACAGGCCGCTGTCCCTGAGCTCGCGCAGCTCAGCGCCTCTGAGCCCGGCGTGGCCGGCCCAGAGGTCCACGACCACCGACTGCTCATAGGCGGAGCGGTTTATGACGGCCAGGAACACCCCGTCCTCCGCCTCGAGCCCGAACTCATCCCTCCCGCCGGTGACGCAGCGGAGTATGGTGAGCACATCGGGGTGGGGGGCGGAGAAGCCCGCGGCGCCCACGGAGAGCGCGTCGTTTGAGTTGCGCGCGGCCGCGAGGGAGGCGTACCAGTCCGTGAGGGGGCGCTCGCCCTGGCAGAACGGCGCGCGGTCAAAGGGGTCGAGCATGCCGTTCATGCCCGTCTCGTCGCCGTAATAGACGCTGGGCACGCCGGGGATGGTGAACTGTATGGCGGCCGCCAGGCGCTGCATGGTGCAGCCGCGCTCGT
>CALWYN010000006.1 GCA_944385755.1 uncultured Oscillospiraceae bacterium | reverse complement strand
TGGATAACGCCCGCTTCCTCGGCGTATCGGTTTCCCTGGACGACGTCTATCCCTCCGCGCTGCACCTGGGATATGTAGACGGCACCGCCCCGCACGTGCTCGACCCGGCCTTCTTCGGCGCCAGCGGCGACTATGTAAATATCGGCCGCTTCTGCGCGCCTGTCTCCGACGCCGGAGTGCGGCGGGAGATACGCTCCGTCACAGAGCGTTACCGCTCCCACTATGAGCGGGCGTACTCCTATCTCTCCGCGGCGTACGCGGCGGACCCAGCGGCCTACGGCACCCTGCTCTCCGATGAGGACGCGGAGGCCGCCCGCCGCCGGGCGCGCAGCTCCGCGGCCAGGGAGCTGCCCCTCTCCCCCGGCGAGGGGGCGCGTTCCGAGCGGTTCCTCAGCGCCATTACCTGCAAGGGCGAACTGCGCTGCGAGGACACCCTCACCGGCCTCTGCCGGCGAATATACGCGCTCGAGGCCAGGCTGGGCCTCGCGGACATCTTCCTCAGGGAATTCGCCGATGCCGCGGCGGAGCGCGGGCACAGGCACATCGTCTGCCGCGATGCGCTCTCCCCCGGCCATCTCGAGGCCGTGCTGCTGCCCGACAGGGGCGTGGCCTTCCTGGCCGTAGCGCCCGGCCGTGAGCCGGGGTTCAAGCCCGAGCGCACACTCAGGCTCGACTCCATACCCGCCTCGGGCCCTCCGCGTCCGGCCCTCAGGGCGCTGCGCAAGTCCCTCTCCTCCGACCGAAAGGCCGCCGCGGCCCTCCGCTCCAGCGCCGTCGAGGCCATGGCGGAGGCGAAGAAACTGCACGACGAGCTGGAGCTCCTCTACCGCCCATACGTCAATTTCGCCGGGCTGACACAGGCCGGTGACGAGGCGATATCCTCCCTCTTTGACTAAAATCCGGCGCCGGAACGTGTCGAAAAAGTGGCAAAGTCACTTTTTCGAACAGGGCCGCATGGCGGAAGGGACTCGTTTTTCTGCGAAAAAGTCCTCCCTTCCGCCATGAGAAGTGTCATTTCCGAGGCACATGTCCCCGGAAATGACATATTTTATTTTATTCCGTCATCCGCGGATGACGGAACTTGAGCGAGGCTTCCACGCGGGGGAGACTTTTCAGCACACTAACGACTGTCGCTCAGTATCCGCGTATGGGGATGCTCTCGTCGTCGGTGCCCTTCTCCACCGACCTTATCACGATATAGTAGCTGTAATCGGGGTTCACCTCGACCAGCACCCTGTCCCCGGCCCTGTGCCCCATTACGGCGCGGCCCACGGGCGATTCCTTGCTTATGAGGCCCTCCGGCGCGTTCTGGCGCAGGGTAGTGACTATGCGTATATCGCGCTCCTCGCCGTCCTCCTCGATGTATATCCTGACCCTGTCGAAGAGCCCGACCACGTCCTCGCCTGAGCCGGCCTCTATCACTTTGGCGGTGTCTATCATGCGTGTGAGGTAGCGTATGCGGCTGTCGTTGCGGTTTTTCTCCCGCTTTGCGGCCTTGTATTCGAAGTTCTCGCTCAAATCCCCGAACGCCCGCGCCACCTTCACGTCCTCTATGAGTTGGGGCCTGAGCACGCGCTCCCGGTACTCCAGCTCCTCTCGCATCTTTTTTATATCTACCTCGGTAAGCTCGTCATACACTCACATCACCCTCAGATTCTGAAATAGTCCACCCCGCCCTCGAAAATGGGCTGGTATTTTTCGCCGGGCACGTTCTTATAGAGCGAGTCCGCCGCCCTCTCGGAGTGCGCCATTTTCCCCAGCACACGCCCGTCGGGGCTGCTTATGGCCTCCACGGCGAGCACGGAGCCGTTGGGATTGAAGCGTATATCCATCGTGGGCTCTCCGAAGGGGTCCGCGTACTGGCAGGCAATCTGCCCGTTCCGCTCAAGCTCTGAGAGCACTTCCGGCGGGCAGACAAAGCGCCCCTCGCCGTGCGAGACCGGCACGGTGTGTATATCGCCCACGCGGCAGCGCGAGAACCAGGGGCTCTTATCGGAGGCCACGCGCGTGCGCACCAGCAGGCTCTGGTGGCGGCCGATGGCGTTGAAGGTCAGCGTCGGGCAGTTCCGGTCCGTGTCCACTATTTTGCCGAAGGGCACGAGGCCCAGCTTGATGAGGGCCTGAAAACCGTTGCATATGCCCAGTATCAGGCCGTCCCTGACGTAGAGCAGCTCGTGCACCGCGTCGCTCAGCCGCGGATTGCGGAAGAAAGAGGTTATGAGCTTGCCCGAGCCGTCCGGCTCGTCGCCGCCCGAGAAGCCCCCGGGTATGACCATCATCTGGCAGAGCGCGAGGCGGCGCTCCAGCTCGGCCAGACTCTCCGTGACATCGGCGCTCGTCAGGTTGCGCACCACGAATATCTCCGGCTCGGCCCCCGCGCGGCGGAGCGCCCTGGCCGTATCGTACTCGCAGTTCGTCCCGGGGAACACCGGGATGAGCGCCCTCGGCCTGGCCACGCCCGCCTTGGGCGCGGCGCGGCCGGCGGCGTTATAGCTCACCGCCCGCACACGCTCCGGCGGCTGGCCGGGCGCGGAGAGGCAGGGCAGCACGCTCTCCAGTTTTCCCTCCCAGGCGGCCTGTACTGCGCTGAGCGAAGCCTTTTCGCCGCCAAGCGAGAACACGTACTCCCCGGTCACAGTCCCCAGCGTCTCGCCCTCCGGGCACTCGGGCTCGAGTTCGGCGATAAAGCCCCCATAGGCCGGCCCGAACAGGCGGTCCGCGTCAAAATCGCCGCTTATGCTCACGCCGAGGCCGTTTCCGGCCGCCATTTTGCACAGCCCCTCGGCTATGCCGCTCCCCCCGCAGGCCCAGCAGGAGAGGACTTTTCCGTCCGACATCAGCCTCTCCAGCCGCGTGTACAGTCCCAACACGGCCGCGCCGTCCATGGGGTCCGCCTCAAAATACGCCAGCCGGCTCCCGGCGGATTTCAGCTCCGGCGTTATGACGTCCCCCGTCCTCCCCAGCTTCACCGCAAAGGAGACCAGTGTGGGCGGCACGTCCAGCTCCTCAAAGCTGCCGGACATGCTGTCCTTTCCGCCTATGGCGGCCGCGCCGAGGCCGAGCTGGGCATCGAGCGCGCCCAGAAGCGCGGCCAGGGGCTTGCCCCAGCGCGCGGGCTCATTGCGCAATCGCTCAAAGTACTCCTGCAGGCTCAGGTAGACATCCTCATGGCCCATTCCGGAGGCCACGAGTTTTGAAATGCTCTGCAAAACCGCCGTGTAGGCGCCCAGATACGGGTCCTTTTCGGACAGATACGGGTCGAAGCCCCAGGACATGGCGGAGCAGCTCGCGGTCTCGCCCTCCACCGGCAGTTTGGCTATCATGGCCTGGGCCGGCGTCAGCTGGCGCTCCCCCCCGAAGGGCATGACAACGGTCGCGGCCCCGATGGTCGAGTCAAATCTCTCCGCCAGGCCCTTTCTGGAGCAGCAGCGGAGGCTGCCCATCAGAGCGCACAGCCGCTCCTCCAGCGCGGCGCCCCGGGTGTCCGCCGCCGTAAAGTCCGGCGCGCCCGCGGCGGAGAAGGCGTCCCCTGACGCCTCCCGCGATGGGACGAAGGCCCCGGCGTGCTTTTCGGCGCCGTTGGAGGCCAGGAACTCTCTGGAAATGTCCACTATCGTCCTGCCCCGCCAGGTCATTTTGAGCCGCGGCTCGGCCGCGACGCGGGCCACCGCCGTGGCCTCTATGTTCTCCTCCGCCGCGCCTGCCATGAACCGCTCCACATCCTCCGGCGCCACCACGACGGCCATGCGCTCCTGGCTCTCCGAGATGGCGAGCTCCGTGCCGTCCAGGCCGTCATATTTTTTGGGGACCAGGTCGAGGTCTATGTCCAGGCCGTCCGCCAGCTCGCCTATGGCCACCGACACCCCGCCTGCGCCGAAGTCGTTGCAGCGTTTTATGAGCCGGGTGATATCCCCGTTCCTGAACAGGCGCTGGAGCTTGCGCTCCACGGGCGCGTTGCCCTTCTGGACCTCCGCCCCGCAATCGGTGAGGCTGTGGGCGTCGTGGGCCTTGCTGGAGCCCGTGGCACCGCCCATGCCGTCGCGGCCCGTGCGCCCGCCGAGGAGGATCACGACATCCCCCGGCTGCGGCCGCCGCCTCACAACGTTCGCCTCGGGCGCCGCGGCCACCACGGCCCCTATCTCCATGCGCGTGGCCACATAGCCCGGATGATACAGCTCATCCACCAGCCCGGTGGCCAGGCCGATCTGGTTGCCGTAGGAGCTGTAGCCCGCTGCCGCGGTCGTGACTATCTTGCGCTGCGGCAGCTTGCCGGGCAGGGTCTCCTCCACGCCGGTCAGCGGGTTCCCCGCGCCGGTTATGCGCATGGCCTGATATACATAGGCCCGGCCGGAGAGCGGGTCGCGTATCGCGCCGCCGATGCAGGTCGCCGCGCCGCCGAAGGGCTCTATCTCCGTGGGGTGGTTGTGCGTCTCATTTTTGAACATCAGCAGCCAGGGCTCCCTGACGGAGCCGTTGTCCGCCTCAACCTTGACGGAGCAGGCGTTTATCTCCTCGCTCTCGTCGAGGTTTTTCAGCGCGCCCGTATGCTTTAAGTACCTGGCCCCTATCGTGGCTATGTCCATGAGCGTGACTGGCCGCTCAGCGCGCCCCAGCTCCCGGCGTATCCCCAGATACCGCTCATAGCTGGCCCGGACGCGCGCGTCCTCTATCCGGACCGAGTCGATGGTAGTCCCGAAAGTGGTGTGGCGGCAGTGGTCGGACCAGTATGTGTCCAACACCCTTATCTCCGTGACCGTGGGCTCCCGCCCCTCGGCGCGGAAATACTCCTGGCAGAAGGCCGCGTCGGCCGCGTCCATCGCGAGACCCATCGAGGAGATAAGCCCCCTGAGTCCCTCCGCGTCCAGCTCGGTAAAGCCCTCCAGCACCTCCACGTCCGCCGGCTCGGGATAATCCATGGACAGTGTGGAGCGCGTCTCCAGCGAGGCCTCGCGGCTCTCCACGGGGTTTATGACATAGCCCTTTATCCGTTCGAGCTCCTCCGGCCCGACGGAGCCGCTGAGGAGATATACCCTGGCCGTGCGCACGCGCGGCCGCTCCTGCTGCGACACCAGCTGGACGCACTCGGCGCAGGAGTCCGCGCGCTGGTCGAACTGTCCCGGCAGGTACTCGACGGCGAACACCGCGTCGGATACCGGCAGCTCGTAGAACACCTCGTCCACCTGGGGCTCGCTGAACACCACCGGCAGGCACCGCTCAAACAGCGGCGCGTCCATGCCCTCCACGTCGTAGCGGTTGAGCAATCTGAGACCGGTGAGCCCGTTTATGCCCAGCAGGCCGCGGAACTCCGCGAGCAGCGAGGCCGCCTCGACGTTATACGGCTCGCGCTTTTCGACATAGACCCTGATTACTGACATGCCTGCCTCCCCTGTCCGGGCGCGGCCAGAGCCCTCGCGCCGATGTCCTCTCTCCTGTGCATGTTATCAAAGCTTATCCGCCCCGCCGCGTCGTAGGCGCGATGCACAGCCTCATGTAGGCTGTTCCCCAGGGCGGTTACCCCCAGGACGCGGCCGCCGTCCGTAACCAGAGTGCCGTCATCCAGCAGCTTCGTGCCCGCGTGGAACACCTCCGCCTCCCCGCCGGGCAGCTGTCCGTCCACCAGGCCGCTGATTGGCAGGCCCTTCTCGTAGTGGCCGGGATAATCGCCGGAGGCGAGCACCACGCAGCAGGCGCTCTTGTCGAGCCACTCCACCCTGACCTCGCTCAACCGGCCCGCGGCCACGGCCTCCATTATGTCGAGCAGGTCGGTCCTGAGCAGCGGCAGCACCACCTGGGTCTCCGGGTCGCCGAAGCGGCAGTTGTACTCTATGACCTTGGGGCCGTCCTTTGTGAGCATGAGCCCGAAGTAGAGGCAGCCGCGGAAGGGCCTCCCCTCGGCGTTCATGGCGCGCATCGTGGGCATGAAGATTTTCTCCATGCACTCTGCGGCGACCTCGCCCGTGTAGTACGGGTTCGGCGCAACGGCGCCCATACCGCCCGTATTGGGCCCCTGGTCCCCGTCCAGCGCCCGCTTGTGGTCCATGGCCGGGACCATGGGAACTATGGTGCTGCCGTCCGTGAACGAGAGCACTGAGACCTCCGGCCCCTCCAGATACTCCTCTATGACCACCCGCGCGCCGCTCTCGCCGAACGCCCGGTTGACCATTGCGTTTCTTATGGCCTCCTCGGCCTCGGCGACGGTCCGGGCCACGACCACGCCCTTGCCCAGCGCGAGGCCGTCGGCCTTGACCACTACCGGCGCCCCCTTGGCCCTGACATATTCCAGCGCGGCCCCGGCCTCGTCAAAGACCTCATAGGCCGCTGTCGGTATGCCGTACTTCTTCATGAGGCCCTTGGCGAAGACCTTGCTGCCCTCTATGGCGGCGGCCCTCCTGTCCGGGCCGAAGGCGGGTATGCCCGCGTCGGCCAGGGCGTCCACCATGCCGAGGCAGAGCGGGTCGTCCGGCGTGACCACGGCGAAATCTATGCCGTGCTCGCGCGCGTAGTCCACGACGCCGCCTATGTCCGTTGCCCGGACACCGGCGCATATGGCGTCCAGGGCTATGCCGCCGTTGCCCGGCAGGACGTGTATTTCACTGGCCTTGGGGCTCTTTTTGAGCGCGCGCACAATCGCGTGCTCCCGCCCTCCTGAGCCTATGACGAGTAGTTTCATTTTTTATCCCTCCATTGTGGATAATGCGCATATGCCGCCGGACCGGCGGCGGGTGGTTCGGGGGCATAGCCCCCGAGGGCCTTACTGGGATGCCAGCCCGCAAGTGCGGATTCTGCGCGTCCGCGTACCCGGCCACCGCGAACCCGTGGGGGCGGGCGTCCCCGCCCGCCCTTAGGCCGTATTCCGCGCGGCCACGTACAACAACGCTCTGTGGGGGACGGCGTCCCCTACGTTCCCTATGACGGCATCTCCGACGTCCCGGGCAAGGCCGGGGGCGCGGCCCCCAAAAAGCCATTTCAATGGTGAAACAGCCTTATCCCCGTAAACGCCATGACCATGCCGTATTTGTCCGCGGTCTCTATCACGTTGTCGTCGCGGATGCTGCCGCCGGGCTGGGCGACGTACTTGACGCCGCTTTTTGCCGCGCGCTCTATGTTGTCGCCGAAGGGGAAGAAGGCGTCCGAGCCCAGCGAGACGCCGGTGAATTTGGCCAGGAAGTCGCGCTTCTCGTTTTCCGTGAGCTCCTCGCGGATGAAGCGGTCTATCTCGTTGTCGCGTTCGGCGCGCTTCATTCCCGCGTCAAACCTGAGTTCGAGCACCTTCGGGTGGCGGCGCAGGTGCCAGAGGTCGGCCTTGTCGCCGGCGAGGCGCGTGCAGTGTATGCGGCTCTGCTGCCCCGCGCCGACGCCTATCGTCTGCCCGCCCTGGGTGTAGCAGGCCGAGTTCGACTGCGTGTCCTTGAGCGTGATAAGCGCCAGCAGCAAATCGTCCACCGCGCTCTCGGGGAGCGTCTTGTTCTCCGTGACGATATTCCCAAGGCACTCGCGCGTTATCGGCAGGGAGTTGTAGCCCTGCTCGAAGCGTATGCCGAAGATGTCGCGCCGCTCTATGCTCTGCGGCTCGTAGTCGGGGTCTATTTTCACGACGTTGTAGTTGCCCTTTCGCTTCGTGCGGAGTATCTCGAGCGCCTCTGGTGTGTAGCCGGGGGCTATGATGCCGTCGCTCACTTCAGGGACGAGCAGCCGCGCCGTCTCCGCGTCGCAGGTGTCGCTCAGCGCGGCCCAGTCGCCGTAGGAGCAGAGCCTGTCCGCGCCGCGCGCGCGGGCGTAGGCGGTGGCGATGGGAGAGAGGTCGCCCTCGGCGAAGAACACGCGCCTGTCCTCGTCGGTGAGCGGGCTTGCGATCGCCGCGCCCGCCGGGGAAACATGCTTGAAGCTCGCGGCGGCGCTCTTCCCC
>CALWYN010000005.1 GCA_944385755.1 uncultured Oscillospiraceae bacterium | reverse complement strand
GAAGCTGTATGCCAGCTGCGCATTCTTGTTGCGCTCGGCGTCCTCAACTGCGTTCCACAGTGTCTGGCGGTCGGCATATTCGCACGGCGCTTGGGGCGGGAGAAGAATCTCCGTGTACATCACGCCGCCCTTGCGCGTGTAGTCGCTGACCAGCCCGTAATACTCGCTGTACAGCTTCTCGCCAGCACGATAGGCGGCGCACTCCACCGCCGACCGCCCGGCACTTCGTTTTACCTGCCCGACATGGAAGTGATACAGCGCCAATTAGCCACCGCCCTTGGGCAATAGGGCCTTGACTTCGGGCAGGTCGAAGATTCTCTGCGCCAGCTCGTATAATTCGCGCTCACCCATGTCTTTTACGGCTGGTGCAATGTGCTCCACCACCGCGCCCTTAATAATGAGCCGGCGCGTCCGCTTCTTTCGCTCTCCGTCTTGGAGATACTTAATCTGCTGCTCGATACGTTGGTAGCGGTGCTTGGTTTGGCGCAATGCTTTCTCGACCGATCCCTGTTCCTGTACGAGCTCGGCTCTGGTTGGGTTTTTGCTGATAATATCTACCTCCTTAAATTTTTCGCTGCCGATTAAAATTATCCGTACATGCGTACATCCGTACGCTTGTACGTATGTACGGATGTTTTGAATTCAAATTCAATTTTTTATCCCGCCCTCTGCAACAGCTCGATGCCGATAAAACCGCGCACGCGCCGACCGCCGGGCAAGTAGATTTTGTTCGTCTGCTCGATGCCATAGGTATCTTGGTTTTCGGCGAGGTGTAGGCACAGACTGCGCTGAGACAGCGGGTTGAGCGCGTTGTCCTCACACCAGAGCTTGTACACGGCGTACACGTCCCGGCTGCTGGCCTCGGCGTCGGCTTTGAGGCGTATGTAGCCCTCGCTGCGCATGAAGTCCACGGCGTTGTTGCCGTCGCTTACCGCTTCGGCCATGTTTTCACGGGCACGCTCGCTGAGCGTGAAGCGGTAGTCGTTCGCAATCAGCCGCCGCAGCCCTTCGAGGCACCAGAGGAAAATTCCCTCGGCCTCGTCGCACATCTTTTCTGCGATGAACGGGTCGTCCACGCGATTGGCGTCTTTGGGTTTCGTGGTCAGAATAATCTGCCGTCGGAAAAATCCCTCGCTGCGGTCGTAGAGCGCTTTCAGCGAACCGTTGCCGAAGCCGAGAAAGCGGACGTACAGGTCGCCCTGATAGCTCTGCTGGCCTTTGCGTTCCAAATCCATCGGCAGCTCGGCGGTCACGATGGCTTTGATGTGATTCGTCTGCGGCAGAGCTTCGAGCTTCATGTCGTCGTCGAGCATCACCAGCTCGTGCTCCAAATCCGCGCGGGCAAAGCGGGAGCTTTCAATCTTCGCGATGCTGCCCGTCGCCATATTCGAGCCCAATAGCGCCCGGAGCACGACGCCGATCCGGCTCTTGCCCTCGCCGCCGCGCCCGATCAGCATTAGCATCTTTTGTCCTTTCGTCGTCGGTAAGAAGCAGTAACCCATGAACTCCTGCAGCGTCGGGATGTCCTCCGGGTAGAGCAGCTCACTGAGGAAGCGCAGCCAAGTTGCGGGTGTAGGCGCGTCTGGATTGTATGCCACCGGGAGACGGTTCCGGCAGAACTCGCGCTCAGACGTGAACGTCCCGTCGAGGACCAGCGTGCCGTTTGCGACATGGATACGGTCACGCTGAATCGGCAGGTCGGGCGCGTAGGCTTCAAGCCGCAGGGCTTCGAGCAGGTTGTTTACACGCTTGCCAAGGGCTGTGGAGAAGTACGGTTTGAGCAATTCATAAATCTCGCGTCTCAATTTGTCCTCGTCCGTCACGCGGCCCTCGACCGTGAAGAACGTGCCGTTGACGCTTTTCATCGGGTGAGATTTTAGAAATTCCTCGCAAAACTTGACCTCGTTGACGTGCTTGCCGTCGTACCATTCTGGGAAATTAGTCACGCAAACCCTCCATCAGCCGCGCGGTTTTCTGCTCCACAAGTCGCGTCTCGTCCCGACTCGCGCCCACGTCGAGCAGATAGCCGGCCCACGCGTCGAGCGTACACGCTTCGGCGTAGCCGTCCGCGATTACGTCGCCCGGCGACTTCGGCGCGAGGGCAGAACGGCAGCGGGAAAGCTCACACTTACACGCCGCCAACCCCAGTGGCGGCACAAAGCCGACGGAGCCGAAGTCCGCTTCGAGATGCTTTGCCGCCTCAGCCTTTGAGCAGCCGAGCAGCCCCGCGGCGAGATCGATCACATCCCCGTGTGCCCCGCAGCCGAAGCAGTGGAAGTGGTCGCTGTAGAGCTTCAGGCTCGGCGTCCTGTCCGCGTGGAACGGACAGCGCATGAAGCCGTGCTTTACAGAGCCGTAGCGTTTCGCCGCCTCGATGGGCGGCACTGTGTGCTTCATTTTGCTGTAGTCTATCATTCGCATTCCTCCAATGCGTTAAGTAGTAGGGCAACGCCCTCCACTAATATTATGGGGAAAACGCGAAAAACACGGCAAACAGCATGACAAGCCATTTTCAAAAAACATGACGCATGGTATAATATCCTCAAATTTCCCACTGGAGGACACGATGGAACACAACCTGTTGACGCTCGAATTTGGGCGGGACACAGTTACATACGAGGGACGCACGGCGCCGTCCGGAACGCTCGGCTGTGAGGCGCTGAACATTCCCGACGAGGCCATCACATTGCTTGTTGAGCCGTGCAAGACGCTAAACGAGTTCATCTCCGCTCTCGGCATGATGAGCGTCACAGAGGAGCTTTTAAGCCAGGCGCAAAGTGCGGCGTCAGAGGTTCTTGATACGATGAGGCACATGGAGCCGTTCATGCATCTGGACTACGATTTCTATGCTCCGAGCATCGCTGACGCTTTTTCATCCGAAGCCCTGACGCAAGTCCGCGCGCTCAACATGGCAATGCTCACGCGCGGCCTTGCGGCGGCGCAGGAACCGGGATTGCGTAAGGGCGCGCTGCTGAGCAAAATTGCACCGGTGCTCGCACAGCTTGCGTACTCGCTCGGTGAATACAAGCGCACAATGACCGCGCTGGCTGAGAGGATAAATGACGACGGCATTGAACGCACGCCCGACGGCCTCGCTGCCGCATTTGGTGCGCACTTTGACGCGTCCAATGACAGCCTGATGTCCCTCGCCAATGCGACGGTGCAGTATCTTTCGGCGGGAGAGCCGCCGAGACTTGTGCGGCGAATGAGCTATGTTTCGTTCGTCGGACTGCTGCGCTCTGACTTGTTTGAGGGTCTTGCCGCCGGTCACGCTCCGCGCCGGAGTGCCGTCTGCGGGCGCTGGTTCCTCACGCTCGACGCTCGGCACACGAAGTACTGTGGAGGCTTTGCACCCGGCGATGCGCGCGGCAGGACGTGCCGTCAGGTGGAAGCAATGCGCGGACGCGGGCAGCGCGAGCTTGCCGCCGACCACCCGCTGAAAGCAATCTACAACCGCCGCCTGAACACGATTTTGCAGAGCCAGAGGCGCGGAAAGCTCAACAAAGCGACTGCTGACACAATGCGCAAGCTGGCAAAGGACAAGCTCCAGCGCGCGCTGTCCGACGCGAATTACGCGCGCGGGAGCTATGAGGCCGAGATGACGCAGGGCGCGTTATTGGCTGAGGCAGAGAAAAAATGCTGACGCTTAAACAGGCAGAAAATGCCTTCCGCGGCGGCGCACCGCCGGTGGACGGAGACGGAACCTTTGAGGGTTTCCTATATGGCTACGAGCCGAAACTCAACGAGATTGTGCGCAGATTCCTCGGCAATCGTGCGTTCGACCAGGAGACGTTCATGGACTACAAGCTCGCCTGCGCCGCCGCGATGCTCGAGCGATGGAACGACTTCGACGCTAGCAAAGGTATTAAATTTTCGACCTTTGTTCACCACGACGTTATGAACGCGCTGTTGCGTATGCGGATGCTTGAGGAGGCAGGGTCGTTCTCAAACCTCGACGAGTACAAGGCCGCGCGGCGCATGGGAGCGCTCATGTACGGCTCGTCGCAGCGCGAGGCGGTCGATGAGTTCATTAAAAAACGCGGCTGCACTAAAGCAACCGCGATAAGGTTTTTGAAGATCGCCCAACTCATGCTGAGCGCGTCGCCGTTGGAGAACTTTTCAGAGGCAAGCTATAGCTGGGATTATGCCGACGTGCTGTGGGACGGCGTCTGTGCCGAGAAGGTGCGCGAGGCGTTTGCAAAACTGAGCTTCCGGGAGCAGACGCTGCTGGAAAGGCGAAACGCAGTCTGCATTACCTGCGGACGAGTTTCTCCGCTCAGCGAGCGCGCGAGCTTTGAGGACTTGGCGATCGAGTTCGAGTCGTCCAGCCCGCGAACTGCCGAGCGCGTCTACCGCCGAGCCGTGGAAAAGCTGACGCTGAATCTCGTCGAACTCGGCGAGCTGCACGTCGTCCGCATCGAGCGCGTTGCACCCGGCACCTGCCGCTACCAGGCCGACAGCGACGGCGACTGGGGCGAGTTCACGCTCAACCCCGCGACCGGCGAGCTGCAAGTATCCGTCCTTGCCGAGCTTGACACAACCAAAAACCATCGCTTTGCAAAGCAAGCCGCCCGTTACTTGAGAGCGCACGCGGGAGAAAAGCTGCCGAAGAGGATGCTGGTAGCGTTTGAATAAACCGAATGGCGCACTTCTATACATGGTTCCCATGTATGTGCGTAAACAACCCGGATGCCTGAGCATCCGGGTTGTTTTGCGTCGCTGTAGCTCCGGGTCGAGTGTTACAGCGCGACTGTAAACTCGCTGCCTGCCGGGGAGGACGCAACGGACACCGTCCCGCCGTGCAGGTCGACAATCTTTTTCACAATCGCAAGCCCCAGCCCGTTGCCCTCCGTGGAATGGGAGCGGTCGCCCTGATAGAACTTGTCGAAAATATGCTCCTGAGTTTCGGGCGGGATCTCCTCGCCCTGATTTCGGATCCTGACAACGGCGCCGTTTTCGGTTTCCTGCACGACAACGTCAATTTGGCCGCCCTCGGGTGAGAACTTGACGGCGTTGTCCAGCAGGTTAATCCACACCTGCCGCAGCATCTCCTCGTTGCCGGATACGTAGCACTCCTGATTGTCAAAAACAATGTCGAGCTTTTTGGCGGTCAGCTTCTGGTCCAGCAGGGCTATGACCAGCCGCAGCTGCTCGCTGAGATTAAAGCGCGTTTTGCCGGTCAGGATGGTCTGGTTTTCAATTTTTGAGAGATAGAGCACGTTGGCGGCGAGGGACGAGAGGCGTTCGGACTCATTGATGATAATGTCCAGATACTCGCTGCGCTCATCGTCGGTAAGGTCTTCCCATTTCAGCGCTCTGGCGAAGCCGCGGATGGACACGATGGGCGTCTTGAACTCGTGGGAAAAGCTGTTGACAAAGTCTGTGCGCAGCATCTCCACGCTGCCGATTTCCTCGACCATGTGGTTGAACTTTTCTCCCAGCGTGCGCAGCTCTTCCGGGCCTTTCAGGCTCAGCCTCACGCTGTAATCTCCGTCGGCCACCCTGTCTGTGGCTGCCATCAGCTCCCGCAGCGGCCGAAGGGGCTTGCGGCTGAATGCCGCCGCAAGCACGGTGCCGACCGCCACGCTGGTCAGGCAAAAGATAAACAGCGGGACGCGCGCCATGCCGCCGCCTTCCAGCAGGCCGAGGCCGGTCAGCAGGGAGGCTCCGCAGTAGGTCAGCAGCATCGTCGAGAGCATAATCAGGAAAACGACGAAGGCGAAAACCAGCGTCAGGCGAAAATACTTCAAAGACGCTTTCAGCTTACTCATTGTGTATCACCGCCTTGTAGCCGATGCCCCGTATGGCGATAATCTCAAATTCGGGCCACGTCTCGAACCTCCGGCGCAGACGGGTGATATGTACGTTTACGGTGGTGTCAACTGTGTTTGACTCCATGCCCCATATCTCGTCCATCAGCTGCAGGCGGGTGAAAATCTTGCCCGGGTAGGAGAGTAGCTTGTAGAGCAGATAAAATTCCTTTTGCGGCAGCGTCTGCTCCTGGCTCTCTCTGGAAACAGTCAGCGAATCGTAGTCAAGCGTCACTTTCCCTATGCGCAGCTTGCGCTCGCTGGCAATCCGCGAGCGGCGCAGCAGCGCTTTTATTCTCAGCAGCATCTCCTCCTCGTTGACGGGTTTGACCATGTAATCATCGGTGCCGACCAGAAAGCCTTTGCACTTTTCCTCCGGCAAATCCTTTGCCGTCACCATGAGGATTGGCGTGTTGTCGCCGCCGCTCCTGAGCTGCTCGGCAAACTCATAGCCGTCCATGACCGGCATCATAACGTCCAGCAAAATCAAATCTATGTGCTGCCTGTCGGTGAGTTCCAGCGACTCCAGCCCGTTCGCTGCCGAATAGACACTGTAACCGGCGTGCTTCAGTACCGCCCGCATCAGACGGGCGGTGTTTGCATCGTCCTCTACTACGAGAATTTGAAACATCCCCGCACCTCCCTCGTTGTGATTTCCATTATACCGCAAAAGATTAACTGAAAATTAACTCGCCCGGCAATTCACAGTTTCTTTACAGGCGCGGGGACGAGAGTTAATTTTCAGTTTCTCAAACAGGGCTACAATGTATCTGCCTTTAATACCGGTATGCCCGCAAGGGAAAGGAGTAACCCAGATGCAAACCAAGCCCAAAAACACAATGCAAAGACTTAAAAGCTCTGTCAAAAGCCTGTTCAAATCAGGAAGGCACAGCGCGGCAAACGGCGCCAAGTCCCGGAAAAAGGGAGGGCGAAAACGCGTTGTAGCCATCGGCGTTGCCGCCGCGGTGGTTGTCGCCGCCGTCGGTTTGCCCATGCTGCTCGGAGGGTCCGGGAACAGTGCGCAGCTCGATTTGAATGACACGACCGTGCTGGCATATACGGACATGGAGCGCAGCATAAGCGCCACCGGCACAGTGGAGAGCGCCCAGAGCACGATGGTCTACTCCACCAACTCCTACACCGTCATGGGAGTTTATGCCGAGGTGGGCGATTACGTCGAGGAGGGCGAGCTGCTCGCTGAGCTGGATGACCAGAGCATACAGGACCAGATATCCAGTCAGGAGGCCAGCATCAGCGCCTCACAGTGGAGCGGAAGCACACAAATCCAGTCCGCGCAGGACAACTACGACAACTACCTCTACGGCATAGAAAACGGCCTGAACAGCAGCCTCAACAGCGCGCAGAGCCAGGTGGACAGCGCGTACGCCTCCTACGAGAGCGCCATGCTCACATACGAGCGCTATCTCGAGAGCCTTGACGTGGGCGAGAACACGACGGTCATAAACGCCGAGAGCGCCCTGCACACGGCTGAGAGCAACCTCAAATCTGCCGCCGACGCGCTGGAAGCGGCAGAGGAGAGTTACAGCGCGGCATATGACAGTTATCGCACGGCTAAAACCGCCGTGGACGACGCTGAGGATGAACTGGAAAGGCTTAACGCTCAAAAGAACGAGCTGGAAGCGCAGATATCCCAGTTGGAGTCTCAGCAGAATGTTGTTCAGACGCCGACGCCCACGACCGAAACTTCTCCCGAGGTTGACCCCGGCGTTGCCGGGCAGACCTCCGGCAGCGGCAGCGGGGGAGATCTGGCCTCGCTGCAAGCACAGCTCGCAGAAGTGGAACGGCAGATATCGGAGCTTAATACAGAACTCTCCCAGCTCGAGGCAGCGCTGACGCAGGCCGAGACTGCGCTCTCCACCGCCGAGACGCAGCTCACAAGTGCCGAGAGCAGCTACGATAACGCCGAGTACAGCTACGAGACACAGCTCGCCACCTATAATGCCACCATGACGAGCGTGGACAACACGCTCGCCGACTACGCCACAAATGTCGAGAGCGCGTGGCGCAGCTATCAGGAGGCGCTGACGAACCTTGATACGACGGAGAAGCAGGTGCAGGACCAGCTTCAGACCTATCAAAACAACCTCTCGAGCGCCTACGCCAATGCGAACACCGCCACGGCTGAGGAGAGCCTGCGGCAGCTGCGCGTAGAGCTGGAGGGGACGCAGATAACCGCGCCCTGCGATGGTACCGTCACCGCCGTTTACGCCGAGGTCGGGGCATCCGGCTCCGGGCTGCTCTTCGTGATTGAGGACGTGGACGATTTGGTGGTGGAGACGTCCGTGCAGGGCTACGACATGGGCACGGTGATCACCGGTATGGAGGTAGTGATACGCTCGGACGCCACCGGCGACGAGGAAATAAGCGGCGTCGTGAGCAGCATAGCCCCCACCTCCAACAAGACCAGCTCCGGGGTCACGGACACGAGCAGTGACGCTGTCTTTGCCGCCGAGGTGGAGATAACGGGCAAAAACAGCGGGCTGTATATAGGCATGGACGCCCAGCTCGACTACATAGTGGAGCGCGCCGACTCGGTGCTCGCCGTGCCGTACGATGCCGTATACGAGAATGCGGCGGGAGAGAGCTGCGTGCTCGTCGCGACGGAGCAGTCCGACGGGCGCTACCTCATTGAGGAGCTGCCTGTGACCACGGGCATGGACGACGATTTGGACATAGCCGTCTCCGGTGTGGGCGTAGACGAGGGCCTGCGGGTTATAAATGACCCAGACGCATACATGCAGCTGCTCGGGGAGACAGTGACCGCCGGTGTGGGCGTCAACACGCAGAGCTCGCGGGGCTTCTTCGGATGAGCATGGAAAAGCGGAAAAAACTAATCGAGATGCGCGGGATAGTCAAGCGCTTCTACATCGGCGAACCCAACGAGCTGGAAATCCTCCACGGCATAGACCTCGACGCTTGGGAGGGCGAGTTTATCTCCATCGTCGGAGCCTCCGGCTCAGGCAAATCCACGCTGATGAACCTGATTGGCGTACTTGACAAGCCCACGGAGGGCTGCTACACGCTCGACGGCACCGTGATTGAGGACGCGGCCGACGACGAGCTGTCGGCCATACGCAACCGCAAAATAGGCTTCGTGTTCCAGAACTTCAACCTGATATCCCGGACGAACGCGCTCAAGAACGTGGAGCTGCCCATGATGTACGCCGGCATACCGCAGCGGCAGCGCACGGCGAGGGCGAAGGAACTGCTGGAGATGGTGGGCATGGAGGACCGCATGAGCCACCAGCCCAACGAGCTGTCCGGCGGGCAGAAGCAGCGCGTGGCCATAGCCCGCGCAATGGCCAACGACCCGGCCATAATCCTCGCCGACGAGCCGACAGGCGCGCTGGACAGCAAGACCGGGCGCATGGTCATGGACCTCTTCCACCGGCTGAACAGGGAACAGGGCAAAACAATCGTGCTTATCACGCACAACCCGGCGCTGGCCGAGGAGACGGGCCGCATACTCACCATGCGCGACGGGCTGCTGTACGAGGACGGAGGTGTACTCAGTGGGACTCAAAGAGAGCCTGCGCCTGGCGCTTGAGGGCCTCAGCGCCAACAAAATGCGCGCCGTGCTGACCATGCTCGGCATAATCATCGGCATCGCCGCGGTAATAGGCATACTCACCGTGGGCGACGCGCTCTCCGGCTCCATAACCGGCACCATGAGCAGTATGGGCGCGTCCTCCATCAGCATATCCCTGCAGGAGCGTGACAGCAGCGGAGGGGCCGTGAGTATGCTGCGCGGAAGCAGCTCCACGCCCGAGGCGTCCGACCTCATTACCACGGATATGCTCGACGAGATGCGCAGCCGCTACGGCGGGGACATCGCCGCCGTGAGCCTCTCCGAGTCCGCGGGCAGCGGTCAGGCCAGAGACGGCAGGCTCTACGCCAACGTCAGCGTCACCGGCGTAAATGAGGAGTATTTCACCGCCGACAGCACGGAGCTGCTCGCCGGGCGCTTCCTGCGTGAGACGGACTCGGACGGCGAGCGCATGGTCTGCGTCGCCAGCGACAGGCTGGTAAACAATATGTTCGGCGGCGACACAGACGCCGCGCTCGGCAGCACCATAGCCGTGGAGCTATCAGACGAGATCTGCCGCTTCCGCATAGTCGGCGTCTACGAGTACGAGGCCTCGGCGATGGGTATCTCTACCGCTTCAGAGCAGGACGTGACCACCTCGCTGTACATACCGCTCTCCACCGCCAAGCGCATAAGCGGCGCGGACGAGGGTTTCAGCAGCATCACCGTTCAGGCGGCAGCCGGTACGGACGGGGCGGCGGTCGCGCAGGAGCTTGAAAACTTTCTGAACCGCTACTACTCGCGCAACGAGGACTACAGTGTCTACGCCATGAGTATGGACAGCATGATAGAGTCGGTAAATTCCATCATGGACACCCTGTCCATCGCCATCTCGGTAATAGCGGCCATATCCCTGCTCGTGGGCGGCATCGGGGTCATGAACATCATGCTTGTATCCGTCACCGAGCGCACAAGGGAGATAGGCACACGCAAGGCCCTCGGCGCGACAAACGCGAACATCCGCATACAGTTCGTGGTCGAGAGCGCGATAATCTGCCTTATAGGCGGCATAATCGGCATCGTCCTCGGCGGCGCAATCGGTCTGCTGGGCAGTTCGCTGCTGAGCGAGGCCACGTTCCCGAGCGTCGGCAGCGTGGCGCTCGCGGTCGGGTTTTCCCTCGCCGTCGGCGTGTTTTTCGGCTATTACCCTGCCAACAAGGCCGCGCAGATGGACCCCATAGAGGCGCTGAGATACGAGTAAACTGGAGAGTTGCAAGATGATAAAACTACTGAAAAGAATGACGAAGCGCGAGTACGCGATGGTGCTTTGCAGCCTCGTATTTGTGGTCGCGCAGGTGTGGCTCGATTTGAAGATGCCGGACTATATGTCCGCTATCACTGCCCTTGTGGAGACGCCCGGCTCTGAGCTGAGCGAGATTTTGCTCAACGGCGGATATATGCTGCTCTGCGCCGTAGGCAGTATGGCGGCCTCCATGATAACGGGCTATTTTGCCGCCAGAGTGGCAGCCGGGCTGTCCAAGTCCCTGCGCGCCGGCCTTTTCAAAAAGGTCATGACTTTCAACAACGAGGAGATGGGGCGCTTTTCCACCGCCAGCCTTATCACGCGCACAACCAACGACATCACACAGGTGCAGATGCTCATTGCCATGGGCCTGCAGGCCATTATCAAGGCCCCTATCCTGCTGGTCTGGGCCGTGGCGAAAATCGCGGGCAAGCAGTGGCAGTGGTCGGTGGCGACGGCCTGCGCCGTGCTGATTATACTCGTGGTTCTGGTCATAGCCGTCGTACTGGCGCTGCCCAAGTTCCAGGTGATTCAGAATCTCACCGACCGGCTCAACCGCGTTACGCGGGAGAACCTAACGGGCATCCGAGTCGTCCGCGCCTTTAACGCGGAGGAATACCAGCAGGAAAAGTTTGAGCAGGCCAACGCCGAGCTGACGGATACCAACCTGTTTGCCAACCGTGTGATGGCGCTGCTGATGCCCACCATGACATTTGTGACCTCGGGAATAAGCCTCGCAATCTACTGGATAGGCGCGTACCTCATAGACGCCGCCGGGATGACGGAGAGGCTGGGTATTTTCTCCGACATGGTCGTGTTTTCGTCCTATGCCATGCAGGTAATTATGGCCTTCACCATGCTGACCATGATGTTCATCATGCTGCCACGCGTGCTGGTGTCCGTGCATCGCATAAACGAGGTGCTGGACACCGAGGTAGCCATCCGGGACGGCGCAGTTTCGGACTGCGAACGCCGCAGCGGCGGCACGCTCGAGTTCCGCAACGTCAGCTTCCGCTACCCCGGCGCGGCGAATTATGCGCTTGAAAACATCAGCTTCACTGTCAACGCCGGGGAGACGGTGGCTATTATCGGCTCCACCGGCAGCGGTAAGAGCACGCTGGTCAACCTTATCCCGCGATTCTATGACGCCACAGAGGGGCAAATTACGGTTGACGGCATAAATGTCAGGGACTATTCCGCGAAAGCCCTGCGCAACAAGCTGGGCTATGTGTCCCAGCGGGCAGTGCTCTTCTCCGGCACCGTGGAGAGCAACGTGGCCTACGGCG
Organism: uncultured Oscillospiraceae bacterium; assembly: GCA_944385755.1. GTDB lineage: Bacteria > Bacillota > Clostridia > Oscillospirales > Oscillospiraceae > Scatomorpha. Next base: position 36,255 of record CALWYN010000005.1, on the reverse strand, counting down.
ACAATGGTCTGCCGCCCGCGGGCGAGGACACCGTCAAAAGGGCGGTTTCACTGGCACAGGCGAGCGAGTTCGTGGAGAAAATGGACGGGAAACTTAACGCGCGCATCGCGCAGGGCGGCGCAAACGTCTCGGGCGGGCAGAAGCAGCGCCTGTCCATTGCCCGCGCGATATGCCGTGGGGCCGAGATATACATCTTTGACGACACGTTCTCCGCGCTCGACTACAAAACCGACCGCGCCCTGCGCACAGCGCTCAACGAAGAGCTGTCCGACGCGACCAAGCTGATTGTGGCCCAGCGCATCGGGACCATACGGAACGCCGATAAAATCATCGTTTTGGATAACGGCGAAATCGCCGGGATAGGCACACATACGGAGCTGATGAAGAGTTGCACCGTGTACAGGGATATCGCCCGTTCCCAGCTCTCGGAGGAGGAATTGAACTATGCCTGAAAAGGAATATGAATTTGGCAGCGTTAAAAAAGAGGCCCGGAACGGCCCGCCGGGAGGCCCTCCCGGCAGACCCGGAGGGATGGGCGGCGAAAAAGCCAGAAACTCCGGGCTGGCCCTGAAAAAGCTCGTCGGCTACTGCAGACCCTATTTACCGGCAATTGTAATTGCGCTGCTTTTAGGCGCGGTCAGCGCCGTGTTTTCCGTGATAGGCCCCGGAAGGATATCAGAAATCACCGACCTGATTGAAGAGGGCCTCACGGGGAGCGTGGCACTGGATGCAGTTGTGCGCATTTGCGTCCTACTCGCCGTGCTGTACGCTCTGAGCTGGGTATTTGGTTACGTTCAGAACTTCATTTTGGCTACGGTCACGCAGCGAGTGTCAAAGTCCCTGCGCACGGACATCTCGCAGAAGATAAACCGCCTGCCGCTGAGCTATTTTGACCGCACCAGCTTCGGCGATGTGCTAAGCCGTGTCACAAACGACGTGGACACCATCGGTCAGATGATGAATAACAGCGTCGGAAGCCTTATCTCGTCCGTCACTCTGCTGCTGGGCGCGCTCATCATGATGTTCGTCACAAACGCGCTCATGGCTGCCGCCGCCGTGGCCGCGTCGCTGATAGGCTTTGCCCTCATGCTCGTTATCATGGCTCGCTCGCAGAAATATTTCACCGAGCAACAGAATGCCCTCGGTGCTATCGACGGACACATAGAGGAGATATACGCCGGGCAGCAGGTCGTTAGAGCGTACAACGGCGAGGCCGAGGCCGAGCGCGTGTTCGACGAGGTGAACGGACGCCTTTACGACAGCGCGTGGAAGAGCCAGTTTTTCTCTGGATTGATGATGCCGCTTATGAGCTTCGTGGGCAATCTGGGCTATGTGGTGGTCTGCGTGCTGGGCGCGGTGCTGGCGGCAAACGGCACGATTTCTTTCGGCGTCATCGTGTCCTTCATGCTGTACATACGCCTGTTTACCCAGCCGCTCTCCCAGCTCGCGCAGGTGTTCACGAGCCTGCAGTCCACTCTTGCCGCCAGCGAGCGGGTCTTTGAGTTCCTCGAGGAGAAGGAGCTCTCCGACGAGGGTGGAAAGACGAGGTATCTGCAATCGGTGCAGGGCAACGTGGAGTTCCGGCACGTCTCCTTCGGCTACGACGCGTCCAAAACCATCATTCACGACTTCAACGCCACAGTCAAGGCCGGGCAGACCGTCGCCATAGTCGGCCCCACCGGCGCGGGCAAGACCACCATCGTGAACCTGCTCATGCGATTCTATGAGACAAGCGGCGGGGAGATTCTGATAGACGGAGTCCCGACCCGCGAGCTGAAGCGGGAGAATGTGCGGGAACAGTTCTGCATGGTGCTTCAGGACACATGGCTCTTTGAAGGCACTCTGCGCGAGAACATAGCATACTCTAAGGAGGGGGTGACCGACGAACAGCTCGACGAGGTCTGCCGGGCTGTGGGCCTCGAGCACTATGTGCGCACTCTGCCGCAGGGGTATGATACGGTGCTGGGCGAGCAGACCAGCCTCTCCGCGGGCCAGCGCCAGCTTGTCACCATCGCCCGGGCCATGATTCAAAATGCGCCGCTGCTCATTCTCGACGAGGCCACCAGCTCCGTAGACACAAAGACCGAGCTGCTGGTGCAGGAGGCCATGGCGCGGCTCACCGAGGGGCGCACCTCTTTCGTAATTGCTCACCGGCTTTCGACAATAAAAAACGCCGATATGATTCTGGTACTGAAAGACGGCGACATCATCGAGAGCGGCACGCACAGACAATTGCTCGCACAAAACGGCTTCTACGCCGAGCTGTACAACAGCCAGTTCGACAGGGCGTCGTAAATAATAGCAGCCGCATAAGAGCGACGAAAGCTCCAAATAAGACAATGCCGCCGGGACTACTACGGCCCGGCGGCATTGTGCTTGCGGTCATACCATGTTAAAGTGCTTCAGCGCATCAATGATTGCCGACTCCTTATTTGGAGGGCAGACAGGGATTCTCGCATCCTGGGATTTGGGCTTGTTGTAGCTTTCGCCAACTTCAAGACCCAGCTTGCGCTTCACCTGTGAGATATAGAGGTTGGAAACATTAAGCCCTCTGTGTTTTAGTACGTATTCTTTGATTTCCTGATAAGTTGCCTTAGTCTCAGCCGACGTAGCGTCCAGTTCATCCAAGTCAAGCTCGACATATATGTGGTCATCCGGTTTTTGTTGGCACAAAAGCATTACCGTCTCAACATGCGCTGTTCTGGGGAACATGTCCACCGCGGTGGCTGACACCGGCAAATAGCCCTGCTGTGTGAAAAGTTTCAAATCTCTGGCCAGAGTCGCCGGGTCGCACGACACATACGCCACACGTTCCGGGCACATCGAACACAATGCCAGAACCGCGTCCCTGCTCATGCCTTTCCTTGGGGGGTCCACCGTCACGGCCTCTAGTCTCAGGCCGCGTCCGGCCAGTTCCACAGCTGCCTCTCCAGCGTCCGCACAGATAAACTCCGCGTTGCGGACTCCGTTTGCCGCGGCGTTTTCCCCGGCATTACGGACGGCTTCGGGGACTATTTCGGCGCCGATTACACGTGAGGCGGTCCGCGCCAGGCACAGGCTTATGGTCCCCGCGCCGCAGTAGAGGTCCAGCACCGTACCGGTCCCGGCAGGAGCCGCGAAGTTTACCGCCACATCATAGAGCCGCTCAGCCTGAGGAGGATTGATCTGGAAAAATGCCTGAGGAGACAGCCTGAATTCAAAGCCGTAGAGCCTGTCTTTCAGTTCTGCCTCACCCCAAAGGGTATAGAAATCCCCGGCAAGCACTGTATTGCCCCGCGTGCGGTTTATATTCAGCACCACTCCGCTGAGCGCGGGGCAGGCCCTGCGCAGGTCCTCTGCCAGCCGGCCCGTGCTGTCGCCCAGCCCGCACGCCGAGACCACGCAGCAGACCGCGCGCCCGTCGCGGGCCCTGCGGACGAACACGTGCCTCACGCTGCCCTCACCGGTATCCTGGTCATAGGCCTGCAGCCCCTCGCGGCGCATGAAGCCGCAGACGGCCCGGGCGCACTGCTCTGCCTCCAGACTCTGAAGCAGGCAGGTGTCAGTTGGCACCAGCTCGTGGCTTCCGCGGCGGTAAAATCCAAATTCGGGCCCGTCAGGGCCGTCAGCTATGGCAAAGATAGCCTTGTTCCTGTACCTGAGAGGGCTGTCAGAGGGGATTATCCTTTCCGCTCTAAGGTCGAGGCCGCCGATACGCCTGAAGGCCTCGTTTACGCGCTCCAGCTTCAGCTCCAGCTCGGCCTGATAGCTCATATGCATCAGCGCACAGCCGCCGCAGTGCCCGAAATTCGGACACTCCGGTTCAACGCGTGAAGGAGAGGGCCTCAGAAGCTCCTCACCGCGTCCGTAGACCGCGGAGGAAGTGACCTTGACGATGCGCACACGCCAAAGCTCGCCCCGAATGGCGCGCGGCACAAACACCGCCCGTCCCCCAATGCGGCACACGCCCAGGCCCTCGGATGTAAAGCCGGTGATTTCGACATCGTATATCTCATTTTTTCTCAAAGCATCCATGCCTGAATTGTAACACATGCCCGCCGGCATTTCAATCACACAGGCAGTGGCTGCCGCGCCGGTAACCAGTAGTATTTGCTTTTTTCAATAAAGTGTGCTATCATCAGATATCATCTTCGCAAAGGAACGTTGTCATGAACAAAAAGCTTAAAATAGCACTCGTGGCTCTGGCCGCGGTCGTTGTTCTGATACTTGGGGCCGTGATAATTGCCTCCGTGGCCCGCTCAGGCCAGGAGGAGCCGCAAGAGAGTCCGGCGCCGTCTGAAGAGAGCCCGCAGCCCTCTGAACAGGAGCCGGGCTCGCCCTCGGCCATGCCAACTCCGGAGCATGTGAATACCATAAGCTCAACTCTCGCCGTTGGCGGCGATATCGTTATGCACACCGGCCTGAATGCCGAGGCCCAGACAGAGTCCGGCTACGATTACATCCCCATTTTCGGAGTGCTCGGAGATTACATCTCTCAGGCGGATTACGCCGTCTGCTCACTGGTAACAACTCTCTCGGGTTCCGGACCATACACGGCCTACCCGCTGTTCAAATCCCCGCTGTCTCTGGCCGATTCCATAGCCTCCGTGGGCTTCGATCTGGTGAACACCGCGACGAGTCATGCGGTCGACTCCTATAAGGACGGCATCGACTCCACCCTGGGAGCACTGGATAACGCCGGACTGAACCACGTGGGTACCTACAGCAGCGAGGAGTCGCGCAGCGCCGGAAACTACACCGTAGTTGATGTAAACGGCATATCCGTGGCTTTCCTGGCCTATACCTGCGATACCAACGACATACCGGTGGCGGGTTTTGAATACGCCGTGAGCGTCTGCACGGAGGACTACCTCGGCGACGGGGTGGAAGTCGACTATGAGCTGATGCGCTCCGATTTGGAGGCGGCCTCCGCCTCGGCCGACATAGTGTTTGTCTTTATGTCCTGGGGGGATGAGTTCGCCACGCAGCCCAATGACCGGCAATACGAGATAGCCGACTTTCTCTTCGCCAACGGGGCCGACATAATAATAGGCGGGAAGTGCCGCGTGCCCCAGCCGATGGAGCTGCGCGAGGTCACGGATGAGAATGGGAACAGCCGCACCGGTTTTATCTGCTATTCGCTGGGCAATTTCCTTTCCTGCCAGAACGACCAGTACACCGACATCTCCGCCATAGTCAATATAAGCCTCACAAAAGACACGGACACGGGGGAGACCTGGATAGAGGATGTCACTTACCGGCCGATATTTATGGCCGATCTGTACGACTACGACATCAATGATTACGGCTGGCACTACCGTATGGTGGACCTGCACGCCGCAATTGACTCCTATGACAACGGCACGCCTTGGGATTTTATAACCGAAGATGTCTATTCTGATATGGTTGCGGGCCTGGAAGCCCTCCACGAATTTTACGGCGCCGAGCTAGATTTCGCCAACGCCAGCGCGCCCGCGTCAGTGGACGGGTAAAACCGGGATTTCACTTCAAAAGGGATTGCCTGCGGCAGTCCCTTTTGCTTTGGGCGGGCTATTGCGTTCAGCGCCTCCGGATGTTAAAATAGTGTCTGCTGAATAAACCGCGATGTGGTTTATTTGCGCGGCGGCTGCCGTGCAATTTCATCAAAACAGCATTTTGAGCTGTTTTGACGAAACTCAGTCATTGTTTCAATGCGTATATTCCCTGATTTTGCACATCACATAAGGGGATGGTGCAAGGTTTTTGAGCGATTTCGCTCAAAAACCCTGCACTTGAACAAGCAATTTGGCCCTGAAGGCCAAGGCTTTCAAGGCCTGGGCTTTGTTCGGTACGCATTAAAATATCGCTGGAGGAGGCGGGAACATGAAAAAGCCTGAAATGATCCTTTTTGATTACGGCCACACCCTGGCCTGGGAGCCGGAGCAGGACTATCTGCGCGGTCACCGGAGGGCTCTGGAACTGGCGGTCGAAAATCCGATGGGAATAACGCCGGAAGGTCTCAACGAGCTGTCCTCCGAAATTTACACAGAGCTCTTTTCCCAACTCCGTCCGCTCAATCTGGAGACGGACGGATTGAAGCTGGATGCGTGCATATATGACAGGCTCGCGCTGAAGTTTGACCGGCCTCTGCCCGAGGTTGAGCTGGAGCGGTGGAGAGCCACGGAGCCCATCTTCCCCATGGAGGGGATCCGGGACTTTCTCTCGCTCTGCGCTGAAATGGAAATACGTACGGCCGTCATAAGCAATCTCTCATTTTCCGGCGCCTCGCTGGTCAGCCGTATAGCGGAGATATTGCCGGAGCACCGCTTTGAGTTCATACTGGCCTCCAGCGAGAGCGTATTCAGGAAGCCGTCCCGGCGCATTTTCGAGCGCGCCCTGGGGCTTGCCGCCCTGGACGCGGAAGATTGCTGGTTTATTGGCGACGACGTGGTGTGCGATGTCGAGGGGGCGGCTGCGGCCGGCATATTTCCAGTGTGGTACCGCTCACCGCTCAGATGCACGTATAAGAAACCCGCCGGCCACGCCCCGCGCTGCGAGCATCTGCTGGTTGAGTCCTGGGCGGAGCTGGGCGCAATTGTCCGGCGGCTTTAGCTTTATATTGCGCGCCGCCGCCCAGCGTGCTACAATATATGCTCAGGGAGGCGTTGCTCTTTGCGTATTCTAGGCATAGACCCGGGAATAGCTACCGTGGGTTTCGGAGTGGTGGATTCGGACGGACCGAGGCAGAGCTTCGTCCGCTGCGGGGTAATCACAACACCAGCAGGCACGCCGCTCTCAGAGCGCCTCGACCGCATATACAGCGATATGGGCGAGCTTATCAATGTGTTTAAGCCGGACGCTGCGGCTGTGGAGGAGCTGTTCTTTAACACAAACATAACCACGGCCATTGCGGTCGCGCAGGGGAGAGGAGTCATTCTCCTGGCTTGCCACCATGCAGGCGTGCCGCTGTATGAATATACGCCTTTGCAGGTAAAACAGGCGGTGGTTGGTTACGGCAGGGCCGAGAAGCGGCAGGTGATAGATATGGTGAGGCGCATACTCAATATGAAGTCCGCCCCCAAACCTGACGACGCGGCCGACGCCGTGGCCATAGCCCTGTGCCACGCGCGCAGCGCCACATCGCTACTGGGAAGGCAATCTGGGGTGAATAAATGTACTACCATATAGCTGGGACGGTGACGGATATCGAGCCGAACGCTGCCGTCATAGACTGCTCCGGCGTGGGCTATCTGCTCAACGCCAGTTTGAACACTATCTCCCGTTTGAAAATCGGGGAGAGAGCCAAGCTGTATGTCACCGAGGTAATTCGGGAGGACAGTTTTGAGCTCTACGGCTTCGCGGCAAGAGCGGAGAAACGCTGTTTCGACATGCTTGTCGGCGTCTCCGGCGTGGGTCCCAAGGCCGCGCTCTCGATTCTCTCGTCCTCAACGCCCGAGGCGCTGGCAATGGCCGTCATCTCCGGTGATGAGCGCGCCTTGACCGTTGCCCCCGGCATAGGCAAGAAAATCGCGCAGCGTGTAATTCTCGAGCTCAAGGACAAGATGACAAAGGAGAGCTCTGCCATGGACCTGTCCGGTGCCGGCACCTCCGCGGCAAATGCCCAGGGGGACGGAAAGCTGGCGGACGCCTCCGCTGCGCTCAGCGTACTCGGCTATGGCGCCGCCGAGATAAACTCGGCGCTGAGAGGTCTGGATACGGACAGTCTGAGCGTTGAAGATATAATTAAAGCCGCTCTTAAAAAAATGATGAAGTGAGGTGGGACAATTGAGCATCAGCTTTTCGGGAGAGCCGGCCGATGAGATCATCACCTCCTCCACCATTCTGCCCGAGGACTCGGGTGAGGCCTCGCTCCGTCCCCGGACGCTCGACGAATACATCGGGCAGGAAAAGGCGAAAGACAATCTCAGAATATTCATAGAAGCGGCAAAGATGCGCGGCGAATCGCTGGACCACGTGCTGCTCCACGGCCCCCCGGGCCTCGGCAAGACAACGCTCGCGGCTGTTATAGCGAACGAGATGGGCGTAAACATGCGCATAACCTCCGGCCCGTCCATTGAGAAGGCCGGGGATCTCGCCGCCCTGCTCACAAACCTCCAGGAAAACGACATACTGTTTGTAGACGAGATACACAGGCTGGACAGGGCCGTTGAGGAGATACTCTATCCGGCCATGGAGGACTATGCCATAGATATAATCATCGGCAAGGGGCCGTCGGCAAACTCCATCAGGCTCGATCTTCCGCACTTTACACTTATCGGGGCCACCACGCGCTCCGGCCAGCTCACCGCTCCCCTGAGGGACAGGTTCGGCGTCACCCTGCGTCTGGAGCTCTATACCCCGGAAGAACTTGGGAGGATTGTCACGCGCAGCGCCGGCATTCTGGGCATCGCCATAGAGCCCGATGGGGCGGAGGAGATAGCCTCCCGCTCCCGCGGCACACCCCGCATAGCGAACCGTATGCTCCGCCGCGTGCGCGACTATGCGCAGGTTCGGGCCGGCGGAGTCATAACGCGCCAGGTGGCAAATGAGGCGCTTTTGCGCCTCGAGGTTGACAGGCAGGGGCTCGACTCGGTGGACCGCAGGATGTTGAAAAGCATTATCGAGTTTTACGGCGGCGGGCCTGTGGGTCTGGAGACGTTGGCGGCCACCATAAATGAGGAACCGGTGACGCTCGAGGATGTATACGAGCCATATCTGCTGCAGCAGGGATTTCTGACGCGTACCCCGCGCGGAAGGTGCGTCACACGCAAGGCCTACGAGCATCTGGGCCTGGAATACAGCGGACAGGAACAGCTTGAGCTCTGATGCATTAGGACATTCCACCCAAAATTTTCGAAGGAATCTCTTATTTTTTTATAGGAATAAAGATTTTTATCTTGACTTTCCAATAGTTTGCAGTATAATCAATTCTGAGATTAGGGTTCTGCTATGACTGACTACACCAATTTCTCAGACAATGAATTGCAGCATCTCGCCGCGGGCGGAGACGTCTCGGCGGAGGAGACGCTGGTAGAACGCTATACCCGCCTTGTGCGCATCTGTGCCAGACCCTATTTTCTGGCAGGAGGCGACAGCGAGGACCTGACGCAGGAGGGAATGCTCGGGCTTCTCTCCGCAATACGCAGGTTCAAGCCCGAGGACGGCACAGCTTTCAGGACATTTGCGGAAGTTTGCATCCGCAACCGCATGATTGAGGCGGTCAAATCGGCCTCCCGCAGAAAGCACGACCCGTTAAATGACGGGGTTTCACTGGAATATATCATCCTCTCGGAAGAATCAACCGTCGGCGCTGCGTCCCAGCCTGAGGCATTCAGGCGTGTACCTGAGGAACAGGTCCTTGCCAGAGAGAGCGAAAAAGAGTTTTATTCCACGTTTTCACGGTGTCTGTCAGATTTTGAGACTGAGGTGCTGTTTCATTTTCTCGATGGGTTGAGCTACCGCCAGATAGCCGAAGCAACCCACAGAACTGAAAAGGCCGTTGACAATGCCGTGCAGCGAATTCGCCGCAAGCTGGCGAGACATCCATTCCTTGGCGATATCAGCATGAGCTGAGCGCATATAGCCGAAAGGCAAGATTAGCTAAAGAGAGGGTAAAACAAACATGTTCGAAGACAAAGTCCTGGTATGCAAAGAATGTGGGCAGGAATTCGTATTTACTGCCGGAGAGCAGGAGTTCTACGCCGAGCGCGGATTCCAGAATGAGCCCCAGCGTTGCAAGCCCTGCCGCGACGCCCGCAAGAACGCGGCCCGTGGGCCCCGTGAGTTCTTCACCGCTGTCTGCGCCATGTGCGGCGGCGAGGCGAAGGTTCCTTTCGAGCCCAAGACTGACCGCCCCGTTTATTGCAGCGAGTGCTTTGCCAAAATTCGTGAGCAGCAGAGCAATGCCTAATGGCAATGAAAACGATTGGGGTGCATGAGCGTCCCAGTCGTTTTTTAACATCGCATTATTGGAGGTAAATTCATGTTCGAAATCACCAAAACCACACTCATCTCTGATATACTCGAGCACGCGCCGCAGGCCATGCCCGCTTTTCAGAGCATCGGTATGCACTGCATGGGCTGCGCCCTCGCCAGCGGCGAGACCCTGGAGGAGGCCTGCTATGCGCACGCGGTCAATCCGGACCAGTTTCTGGCTGACCTGAACGCCTATCTGGCAAGCTGCGAGGAGTAAAAAATATGAGCTGTGGCCCCCGCACAGCCTGGACAGGCTGTGCGGGGGCTTTGTTCATGGAGGGCCGATGAGCAAAAATTTTTCTGAACTGGGGCCGCGCATGGGAATGGTGGCCCGGATGGCCTATGGCGCGGCATGCCTGGCCGATGTCGGCTGTGACCACGGCCTGCTGTCAATCTGGCTCCTGCTGAACGGCGGGGCCGGCAGGGTCATAGCCTCTGATATACGCCCGGGCCCGCTGGCCGCCGCGAGAAAAAACGCTGCGGGGCTCGGGCTAGGGGACAGGATCCGTTTCGAACTCTGCGACGGACTGGATTTTCCCGGAGCCTGCGAGGCGGACACCGTGGTGATAGCCGGCATGGGCGGAGAGACCATGGCCGGGATAATTTCCAGGGCCGAGTGGACCAGAGCCGGGACAAAACTGGTGCTCCAGCCGCAGTCAAAGACAGATGAGCTCTGCATCTGGCTCTCCGCCAACGGATATCGCCTGAGCTCGGCCGAGCTGGCCAGGGAAGGGGAGAGGCTGTATCTGGCCCTTGAGGTTATCGGGGGAGCGCCGGATGCGGTATATCCCGAGGAGGTTCTCCTCAGGAGGAGGGACCGGCTCCTGGGCGACTGGCTTGAACTGAGACTTAACAGGGCGGCTCATGCTCTGACAGGGGCAGAGCAGGGGAGCAGCTGTGAAAAAGCGGATGCGCTCAGGAGGGAAATCAGAAGGCTTGAGGAGATAAAAAGGAGGATGAGGGAATGACCGTAAAGGACATATTTGATTCGCTCAACCGGCGCGCGCCGGTTGAAATGAAGATGGATTTTGACAACGTGGGTCATCTTGCAGGGCGGTCCGGCGCCGAGGTGAGCACTGTGTTGGTGGCTCTGGATATAACGGACGAGGTAATCCGTGAGGCGGCCGGCCTTGGCGTGGAGCTTATCGTCTCGCACCATCCCCTGATTTTCGGTTCCATAAAGAGCGCAACGGATTCCGACCTCACGGGCAGGAAAGTGGTGGAGCTGCTGAGCCGCGGAATTGCGGCAATCTGCATGCACACAAACCTGGACGCCGCCAGGGACGGCGTGAACGACGCGCTGGCGGCGGCGCTGGGGGCCAAAGTGTGCGGCCTGCTGAATGAGTCTGAGGGAATAAGCCGCTGGGCAGAACTGGAGGCTGAACTGCCGTTTTCGGAATTCCTGAGGCGAACAAAGGCCGCCCTGGGCGCAAACGGCCTGCGCTATTCCGGGCCGGGCCGCCCCGTCCGCCGCATCGGACTCTGTGGGGGAGCCGGCGCTGGCGACATGTTCGCGGCGTTTGAGCGCGGCTGCGACACCTACGTGACGGCCGATGTCAAACACCACGAATTTATAGCGGCCAATGAGCTGGGCATAAACCTGATTGACGGCGGACATTTCCCAACAGAAAATGTGGTCATCCCGGTGCTGGCGGGCTGGCTGAGGGAGGACTTTCCCTCTTTGAGCGTATTTGTGAGCTCCAGCTGCCGCCAGCCGGAAGTGTTCTACGTCTGAACCGGGCTTGAAATGGACGCGTCCGGCCTATATAATGTAGATAATTCGGAGACAGAGGAAGGTCAGTAAATGAAGGAATTATCTAAAATCGCGCTTAAGGTAAACCCGTCCACAACATTGGCCATTGACTCGCTGGCGAAGCAGATGCGTGCCGCGGGTCAGAATGTAATCGGGTTCGGCGCAGGCGAGCCGGATTTTGAAACCCCGCCGAACATACGGGACGCCGCCGTGGAGGCAATCCGCCGCGGAAAAACCAAATACACCCCCGCGGCGGGCATTATCGAGCTGAGGAAGGCCGCCGCCGAAAGGCTGAGGGCCGACTGCGGCGTTGACTATGACCACACTCAGATAGTAGTGGCCAGCGGGGCCAAACACAATGTCTATGCCGCTCTGGCCGCAATACTCAACCCGGGGGACGAGGTGATAGTCCCGGCTCCGTACTGGGTGAGCTACTGTGAGATGGTATCAATGCTTGGGGGTGTCCCCGTCCCGGTACTCGCTCAGGAGAGCTGCCAGTTTAAGATCACGGCAGAACAGCTCGATGTAGCCATAACTCCCCGGACAAAGGCCCTGATACTCAACAACCCGTCCAATCCTACCGGCATGTTCTATACCAGGGCCGAGCTCGAGGCGCTTGCCGACGTGTGTGTACAGAGAGACCTGTATGTCATAGCCGACGAGATATACTACAAACTGCTCTATGACGGACGTGAGTTCACCAGCTTCGCCGCCCTCGGCGAGGATGTCAAGGAGCGCACAATACTTGTCAACGGTGTCTCAAAGAGCTACGCCATGACCGGCTGGAGAATAGGGTATGCCGCGGCGAACGCCGAGATATCCAGAGTGATGGGCAACTACCTCAGCCACTCCACCGGTGCCCCCTCCACAATCAGCCAGTGGGCGGCCGTCGAGGCGCTCAGCGGGCCCCAGGACACCATAGAGGAGATGCGCAGGGTATTTGAGGAGAGGCGCAACTATCTCGTGGAACGTATGAACGCCATCGACGGCGTCTCATGCATCATGCCGGACGGCGCGTTCTATGTCATGATGAACATGGAGAGGCTCGTCGGGCGCACACTGGGAGGGCGCGTTATCGGGAACGACGACGATTTCGCGGTGGCCTTTCTGGAGAAAGCCCTGGTGGCCGTCGTGCCGTGCTCCGGCTTCGGAATACGGAACTTCATCCGCTGGACGTATGCCACTTCCATGGAGAACATCAGAGAGGGGCTGGACAGGCTGGAAAGGTTCCTCGGGGAATAATTAACTCGTCCCCTCACGCATAGTATTCCGTGAGGGGGAATGGTTGTGTTCGCTTTTATCCGAATAAGAGACTGGCTTCCGCTTGCATTGGCGGCAATGCTCATTGTGGCCTGCTTTTTGATACCGGCGGGAGATATTACCGTGGAGTCCGCCGTTGCGGAGGCGGCTCTTGAGTGGCCCGTGCTCATAATTGACGCCGGGCACGGCGGCGAGGACGGAGGAGCCTCTGCGCCCGGCGGCACGCTGGAGAGCTCGATCAATCTTGCGGTGGCTCAAAAGCTGGACGCCCTTGCCGGGCTGTTCGGCGTTGAAACCGTGATGACCCGGGAGTCGGAGGCCATTGATTATCCGGCGGAGGCCGAAACCACCGCACAGCGGAAACGCGCGGATCAGAGTGAACGCCTGGAGCTGATCAACTCCGTGCCCAACGGTGTGCTGGTGAGCATACATCAGAATTTTTACCCGGATTCGCGCCCGTCGGGACCCCAGGTTTTCTATGCGGACACAGCGGAGAGCGCGGAGCTGGGCGAACTGACGCATGCGAACCTGCTCTCCGCTCTGGCGCCCTCCAGCAGAAGAGTGGCCGCCCCAGTATCTGACGACATATACCTTATGAGGGAGGCACGGTGCACGGCTATACTTGCGGAATGCGGTTTTTTATCGAATCCGGAAGAATCCGCCCTGCTGGAGACGGATGAATACCAGATGAAGATAGCCTCTGTCCTGATGGCCTCATATTTACAATTTTTCAGCCGGGGAGACAAAACTGTCACATGAAGAAGAAAACTGTATTTTTCTGCACCGAATGCGGGAACGAGACCGCCAAATGGGCCGGCCAGTGCCCGGCCTGCGGAGCCTGGAACACCCTGACGGAGGCTCCGGCGGAGTCCAGGGCCAAGGCCGAGGCCTCCGGGCCCAAGAGGGGCGGTTCAGCCCCCAAGCTGCTCTCAGAGCTGGACACACAGGAGGAGATCAGGTTTTCGACCGGCCTGGGCGAGCTGGACAGGGTGCTCGGCGGAGGCGCAGTGAGGGGCAGCGTCGTGCTCGTCGGTGGCGCGCCGGGAGTGGGCAAATCCACCCTTCTGTTACAGCTCTGCGGTTGTGTTGGCGGCAACGAGAGGATACTGTACGTCACCGGTGAGGAGAGCCGCCGGCAGCTGAAGATGAGGGCCCAGAGGCTGGGAGTCTCCGACGGCGAGATATACGTCCTGGCGGAAACGGATTTGAGTGAGATAGGCTCCGCGATAGAGAGCACAGGGCCCAGCATCGTCATAATTGACTCCATTCAGACCATGTTCGACCCGGAGCTGGCCGCGGCCCCCGGGAGCGTGAGCCAGGTCAGAGAGTGCACGATGTCCATCATGCGCAGGGCAAAATCCGACGGATTTGCCGCTTTTGTAGTGGGCCATATCAATAAGGAGGGCAACATCGCCGGCCCCAAGGTGCTCGAACATATGGTAGACTGCGTCCTGTATTTCGAGGGCGAGCAGAGCCTGAGCTACCGGATACTCAGGGCGGCAAAAAACCGTTTCGGCTCTACGAACGAGATAGGCGTTTTTGAGATGGCGGAGCGCGGCCTGAGAGAAGTGCCCAATCCCTCGGAGACCCTGCTCTCCGGCAGGCCCCTGGGCACGCCCGGTACCTGCGTCACCTGTGTGATGGAGGGCTCCAGGCCGATATTGGCCGAGGTGCAGGCGCTGGCGGCAAAATCCGGATTCTCCGCTGCCCGGCGCAACTCCAACGGCATAGACTATAACCGCGCCATGCTGCTCCTGGCCGTGCTGGAGAAGCGCGGAGGGCTGCCTGTGTCCGGCTGTGACGTATACATAAACGTCGTGGGAGGGCTGCAGCTGGACGAGCCAGCCGCCGACCTGGCCACTCTGCTGGCGGTGGCATCCAGCTACAGGGATATCCCCATAGGCTCAGACATGGCCGCCATCGGAGAAGTGGGCCTGTCCGGGGAGGTGCGCTCAGTGACTCAGCTCAACCACAGGCTGTCGGAGACGGCGCGTCTGGGGTTCCGCCGCTGTATCATACCGGCGCACGTCAGGGGAGAGGTGCAGCGCCCGGACGGGCTTGAGCTGATAAGCGTGAAAAATGTACGCGAGGCAATACAAGAGGCGCTGAGATGAGTGTAGAATATGTAAAAATGCCCCACCTGCCGGAGGGGAGGGTGGGGCTGTTGGCTTTGGGCTCACGCTACCGGCGGCAGTTGGAACGTCCTCTCCGTCTGCTCGGCATAGAGCCCCTATGGCTTCCGGAAAACGCCCCGGTTGATTCAAGGCTGGCGGGCCATGCTGACCTGTGCCTGTTCCACGCCGGCGGGAAGCGCATTGTCTGCGCGGGGGAGGCTTTGAGCATAAAATTTGCGGATTTGGGATACGATGTCACTCCGGCGCGAAGAGAGCTCGGGGGCGTCTATCCCCGTGATGCCGCGCTGAATGGCTGCCTGATAGGGAACAGATTCATCCACAACCTGAGAGTCAGCGATCCGGCGGTTCTGGACTCGCTGGGTCAAAAAATTACAAAAATTGGAGTTAGGCAGGGCTACGCCAAATGTTCGGTGTGTGTAGTAGACGCGGCGTCAATCATAACATCCGACATGGGCATAGCCTCAGCGGCGGAGGCGTCCGGGCTCAGTGTGCTCAGGATAAGACCTGGCGGCATCGAGCTGCCGGGATTTCAATACGGCTTCATCGGCGGCGCGTCGTTCAAGCTCTCGGCCCACAAGCTGGCTTTCACCGGCAGGCTCGACGCACACCCGGACATGGAGAGTATCGAATCATTCCTGCGCAGCAGAGATGTCGTTCCGGTATTTTTGACAGAGGGACCGGCATTTGACATAGGCTCAGCCGTACCGCTGGCAGAGGCTCATACAACAGGATAAACGGCTTTGCCCTCCTCCGGATTCAACAAAATTTTTATTTTGTTGAATTTTATGTTTCAGCCTCTTTACTTTCCTCAGCCCTTCCCTTACAATATTAATACTCGATAAAAGGGGTGATTGCCGAGATGGCGGACTACAGAACCGAGTCGCCGCGTATACTGCGTGATTTCCTTGTATACCACGAGACCATAAAGGGACATTCCAGGGCCACTGTCGACGAGTACTTTCTCGACCTGCGAAATTTCTTCCGTTATCTGAAGATTGAGCGCGGGCTTGTCCCTCGCAGCACGGAATTCGATGAGATATCTATAATGGACGTGGATCTGGCTTTCGTTGGGGCCGTTACGCTCGAAGAAGTCTACGACTATCTCAGCTACCTGGCACGCGACCGCGTGCGCAACGAAAACAGCCGCGAGCCGAGCTACGGGCTGTCGGCCACTACGCGTGCGCGCAAAATTGCCACTATCAGGAGCTTTTATAAGTACCTGACACTTAAAACGAAGCAGCTCGAGGTAAACCCGGTGGCCGATCTGGATTCCCCCAGGACCACCAAGACCCTCCCCCGCTATCTGACTTTGGATGAGAGCAAAAGGCTGCTGGAGGCCGTGAATGGCATAAACAGAGAGCGCGACTACTGCATCATCTGCCTGTTTCTGAACTGTGGGCTGAGAATATCAGAGCTCGTCGGGCTGAACATCGGCGATGTGCGCGAGGATTGTATCCGGGTCCTCGGCAAGGGCAACAAAGAGCGCATGGTATATCTGAACGATTCAACCAGAGCCGCAATTGACGCCTGGCTGGCCGTGCGGAAGGCAATGGCCACTCCGGGCTGCGACGCCCTGTTCGTATCCACACGCCGCAGGCGGATAAGCACTGATTCCGTACACGCAATGGTCAAAAAGACCCTGCTGAAGGCCGGTCTGGACCCTGATAAATATTCCTCACATAAGCTCAGACACACCGCCGCCACACTGATGATACAGCACGGCGTGGATGTCCGGACCGTGCAGGAGGTGCTCGGGCACGAACACCTGAACACCACTGAGATATATACACATGTGGACAACTCCGAGCTGCGTATAGCCGCGGACGCCAACCCGCTCTCGGAGTTCAAACCCGAAAATCAAAAATAGCTGGACAAATCAGTTTTTTATGATATAGTTTTAAAGATAATGCCCTAACGCACAAAGGAGAGATACCCCATGTCAAAGAGAATCACCTCCCTCCTTCTCGCGGCCTGTCTGCTATTCTGTCTGGCCGCCTGTGGAAACAGTTCGGAGCAAACCGACACGCCTGATGATCCTATCGGGGATATCGCCAGCACCATCTCTCCGGCAACGGCCACACCGGAGGCTTCCGAAGAGCCCGTGGAGACGGAGGAGCCCGTCTCTACGCCGTCCCCCGTGCCCTCCTCCCCTGCCTCTTCCCCGGCGGTCACGGTAACACCTTCTCCGGAACCCACTCCCGAGAGCACGCCGGAGGCCACTCCTCCTTCCGAGCCGTCGGCTGAGACCCCTGCCGCGGAAACTCCCGAGGCCTCTGAAACACCCGGCGAGGGCGGCGAAGAGAGCCCCATCCCCTCTGAGCAGCCCGCATCCGGTTCGGCCGTCGATCTCCAGGCGTTTTATGACACTATCTCCGCTACATATGAGTTCTCGTCCATGATGGACATGGATGCGGAGATGATGGACGCCTATTATCCCGGCCTGTCCGCTGTTTCCTGTTCCCAGTTTGTGGGTAAAATAGCCATGATAACCGCCTCGGCCAACGAGATAGTACTGATAGAATGTGCGAGCGCGGACGATGTTGAGACAGTTCAGACCATACTGGAGACCCGCAGGCAGTCTCAGATAGACGGCGGGGCCTGGTATCCTGAATCCATAGCCATGTGGGAGAATTCCCAGATATGTGTGAACGGCAATTTCCTGATGCTGGTCTCCCACAGCAGCGCAGCGGACATAGCCGCCAGCTTCAACGCGCTGTTTACAGAGTAAATACTTAAACCCGGAGGAAGCCCTTAATGGTCTTTTCCAGCATACTGTTCATGTTCATCTACCTGCCCGTGGTGCTGTTTCTGTACTACATCTCCCCGGTCAAGTGGAGGAACCCCATACTCTTTGTCGTCAACATGATATTCTATGGCTGGGGTGAGCCCGTATATATCCTGTTGATGCTGGTGTCAATAACCATCAATTATATAAACGGCATACTCATAGGCAAATGGCGCGGCGTGGATGACAAGAGGGCAAAGACAGTTCTGGTCATCAACGTCGTGCTCAACCTGTCTCTCCTCGGCTTCTTCAAGTATTATAACCTGATAGCCGAGACGCTCAATCTCATCCCATTTATCAACCTGCCGGATTTGAACGTCACACTGCCCATAGGCATATCGTTCTACACCTTCCAGACCATGAGCTACCCCATCGACGTCTACCGCGGGGACTCCCATGTCCAGAAGAACTATATCAGCTTCGGCACTTTCGTGGCGCTCTTCCCACAGCTCATAGCCGGCCCAATCGTGCGATACAAGGACGTTGCCGACCAGCTCGACTTCCGCGCCAACAGCGTGGACCAGTTTGCCTCCGGCGTGGAGCGGTTCATGATAGGAATTGGCAAGAAAGTCCTTATCGCGAACAACATAGGCGCTCTGTGGGATGTATATGCGGCCAGCTGCGGAGATCTGACCTTTGTCGGCAGCTGGCTGGGGGCAATCGCCTTCTCGCTGCAGATATACTTTGACTTCGCGGGCTATTCCGACATGGCGATCGGTCTCGGACGAATGATAGGCTTCGAGTTCCTGGAGAACTTCAACTACCCCTATATCTCCAAGAGCATCACGGAGTTCTGGCGCCGCTGGCACATGTCGCTCGGCACCTGGTTCCGCGACTATGTCTACATCCCGCTGGGCGGCAACCGCTGCAGCAAGGCGAGGCAAATCTTCAATATCACTGTCGTCTGGGCCGCCACCGGCATCTGGCACGGCGCCAACTGGACTTTCCTGATATGGGGCCTCTACTATGCCTTCTGGCTCCTGCTGGAAAAGACTTTCCTGCTCAAGTATCTGGAGAAGTCCAAGGTCTGGGGACATGTCTATACCCTGCTGATTGTCGTGCTGGTCTGGCCGCTTTTCCAGCTCAACGACATCGGCCTCGCCGGCCAATACACCAGCGCCATGCTCGGCTTCGGTGCGAACGGTTTTGTGAGGAGCGAGGACGTCTACTATCTCCTCACCTACGGGGTCACAATAATAATCGCCTGCTTCGCCTGCACGCCCGTGGGCGCCAGGCTGTGGCACAAGCTTCCGAAGGGCTTTATCCGGGTGGCCGCGCCGGCCATCATATTGCTGGCGCTTATCATCTCCACGGCGTATCTCGTTGACGCCTCGTACAACCCCTTCCTGTATTTCAACTTCTGAGGAGGGATATGCATGACCAAAAAAGCTATGCTGGCGGAGGTCCTGATATTCCTCGTGTTTATCGGCGGCTTTTTCCTGGCAAACCTTATTGCCCCTGACCGCACGTTTTCCGAACAGGAGAACCGCACTCTTCAGACCCTGCCTGAGTTTACCTGGGAGCGTCTGTTCAGCAGGGATAAAGAGTTCACCACGGAGTTTGAGGACTACACCTCCGACCAGTTTATTTTCCGCGACGAGTGGATAACGCTCAAGGCGGCCGCCGAGCTCTCGCTGGGTAAAATGGAGAACAACGGCGTCTCCTACGGCAGAGAACAGACGCTGATAGAGGGCTTCGACGCCCCCAGCCGGGAGTCAATGGCCGCAAATATGAGCTATGTCAACGCTCTGGTATCCAACAACCCGGATGTCAATGTATTTTTCGCTCTCATCCCCGGCAAGAGCGAGATCTGGTCCGACCGCCTTCCCGAGCTCACTCCCAATGACAGCGAGGCCGAACTGATAGAGTACTGTTACGGCCTCTCCGACGCCGTAAACGTCGACATGCTGGGAGCTCTGCGCGAACACGCGGACGAGTATATCTATTACCGCACCGACCACCACTGGACCAGCCTTGGCGCCTATTACGGATACGCGGCGCTGTGCGAGGCAATGGACCTTGAAGTTCCCGCGCTGGAGAGCTACTCTGACCGCCGTACAGTTTCCGACAGTTTCTACGGAACCACATGGTCCTCCAGCGGCTTCGCATGGGTGGAGCCGGACAGCATTGAGATATTCGTCAACGAGCCGGAGGGCCTCCAAATTACGAGCTATCCCCAAGGCAGCCCCGTAGAGGGCCGGCTCTATGACGAGAGCTACCTGGACGTCAAGGACAAGTACTCCATGTTCATGGGCGGCGTATGCCCCCTGCATCAGATTACTACCGGTAACGACGGCCCCTCCCTGCTCATAATCCGCGACTCATATACGGACTGCCTTATTCCCTTCCTGCTCGAGGACTATTCGGAGATACATGTCCTTGACCTGCGCTACTACCGCGCCAGCCTCACGGATTATATATCTGAAAACAACTTTGACGACGTGCTGGTGTGTTACAGCATGGCCAACTTCTCTACTGATACGAATATATTCCTGCTGGGGAGATGAGATGCATATGGCGCGATGCTATGATGAGCTGCCCGCGGGCTACTCGGAGCTCTTCACAATTGACCTGCAAAAGGACAAAAAACTCGCCCTGCTGGTAAACGGCCTTGGGCTGCTGCTTGCCGTTGCGATGGTCCTGCTCGGATTTGCGATAGTTCCCCCCGGCCGGGCATTATGGGACCAGCTCACTGAAAACTTCTGGCTTGCTTTTGTTGCCTGCGGCGCCCTCTTCCTCTATATCCTGCTGCATGAGCTTGTGCACGGCATCTGCATGAAGCTCTTTGGGTCCGGCAAGGTGAAGTACGGCTTCACCGGCCTGTACGCCTACGCCGGCTGCGGCAGCTATTTTGCACGCGGGCCGTATATCGTCATAGCACTGGCGCCAATACTGCTCCTCGGCGCCGTGCTTCTGGTCCTGAACGCCGTCTTTCCATCCGGCGCGGCCTTCTGGGTGATATATATTGTGCAGATATGCAATGTGTCCGGCGCGGCAGGCGACATATATGTGACGCTGCGCTTTATGCGCCTCCCGCGCGACATACTTATCCGGGATTCCGGAGTATCCATGTGCGTGTACGCCAAAACATGACAAAAACTCCTCCGTAATAAATACGGAGGAGTTTTTATTGCCTTGGTCACTTGCTGTAGCTCTCTCCCGTGAAGGCCAGTATGGATGCGAGCGAGACGCCGACAGCGGCGCAGGCGTCTATAAATACCGCGAACCACATGGTGGCTATACCCAAAAATCCGAGTACTAGCAGCAGCAGCTTTACGAGCATCACTGCCGCCGCGCAGGTGAGGATGAGCTTTCCGGAATACTTCGCTATGGCGATGGCCAGAGGCAGCCTGTCCACCAGGCCGCCAACTATTGTCACGTCGGTGCCAAGCGGCATTGTGAGCGAATCCAGCCCCGCCATTGCCACGTCGGCGTCGGCGTCCGTATGCGTGCCGTTGAAGCACTCAGAGCTGCCCACAAATATCAGTTTCTCTCCGGCGGCGCAGCCACGCTTCACCTCGCCAATGGCCTCGCGCGTGCGTTTAACTCCGTGCTCGGAATAGTATTCCACTATTCCCAGAGATGCGGCGGCCCGGGCCGCGCTGTCGCGGCTCTCATCGGTAAACATCACTACCTTGCCGACACCGCAGCGGGCCAGGTCCGAGACCCCGGAAGCCGCGTCCGGGCGGACGGCGTCGCTGAGCACGATGCGTCCGGCGTACTCGTCCCCAATGGAGACGTAAACCGCATATTCCTCAGTCAAATCCGCGTCCGGTACGGACACATGTTTGACCGTCATAAGGTCGCGCGCACCCACGCAGATTCTTATGCCGTCTACCGTAACCTCGACCCCGCCGCCGGGTATCTCGACGAAATTCTGGACGAGATCTATGTATATCGTACCGCCATAGGCGGCAATTATGGAGCGGGCCTGAGTTGTATTGGAATAGGCCATGGCATGCGCCGCTATCTTTATGAGCACGTCGGGCCCCATCCGTTCAGATTTTACAGATACGACTTTGGGATTGCCGTCCGTGAGTGTTCCGGGCTTGGAAAAGGCCACGGCACCTGCCTCTGAAAGCGTGTCCAGCGCCGTGCAGTCTCCATAGAATATCCCGCTCCTTGCGGCCCCGGCCACCGAGCAGAGCCGTATAAGCGGCGCAGCGATTGCAAGTGCGCAGGGGTTTGCAATTATCAAAAACACTGCGGCGCGCCTGACGGCCTCAGCCACGCTCACCTGCATTGCCAGAGGAAGCAGCGCGGCTATCAGCACCGCTATGACGCAGACCACCGGTGTGAAATATCCCATCAGGCGCTCGAGCACAGCCGGCAGCACCTTTCCGGAAGCGGAGGCTTTCTCCACATTTTTGTAGAAAACTGCGGCGGTGGAGTCCTTGCTGGGACTGGTCACCTCACAGATAAGCTCTCCTCCCAGGTTCATGCCTCCGGAGAGGAGCTCGTCCCCTTCCCCGGCGAGGATCTCGCCCGAAGTGTCGCCCATCGCCGAGAGGTCAATACTCGATGTACCCTCTACAACCACGCAGTCGCAGTGGATGCGCTCACCGGCGCGTATCCTTATGCGGTCCCCCTGCTCGACATCAGCGGAGGGGATGCGATCCTCCCCGCCGTCGCGGAGCACGGTGGCGTATTCATTTTCGCAGAACACCGCGTCCAGCGCGGACATTCGCGTCCTCCCCACGGCATAGGCGATAAATATGCCGCCAAGCTGGAAGAGCAGAATCAGCGCCGCCCCCTCGACCATGGCGCCGAAGAGAAATGCGATGACTGCGCTGAGCAATATAAGCACGGTCTTATCCAGGAATTTGCCGTTGAGAACGGCAAGTATTGCCCCTGCTATTATGTCATATCCCGCGATAAGGCTGCCTGCAATCAGGAGAACAGTGGGCCATGGCGCCGGTATGCTCCGCAGGAGGAGCGCAGCGGAAAACATAAGGCAGGAAACGATGAGCCTTATGACGAGAGCGATATCGAAGCCGTAGTTGCCGGGGCCTGCGTCGGTGCCATCCGGCCATGCGCTCCGGCCTCCGGTCAGCCTTTCAAGGATCTCTCTGAAGTTCATCGGACCCCTCCTTTGTATTTGAGAATGCTGACGCCCTGGCAAGCGGCTCAGGCCTTGCCGTCGCAGCCGAGAACGTCCACTATTTTGTGCATGACCATCTGCTTTATGGCCTCGCGGGCGGGCTTGAGGTACTGCCTGGGGTCAAAATCCGCCGGATGCTCGGCAAAATACTTGCGTATGCTGGCGGTCATGGCCAGACGCAGGTCGGAGTCGATGTTAATCTTGCACACCGCGCTCTTGGCGGCCTGGCGCAGCTGATCCTCGGGGACGCCTATGGCGCCGGGCATGTTGCCGCCATACTTGTTGATCTCCTCAACAAAGTTCTGCGGCACGCTGGAGGCGCCGTGCAGGACTATGGGGAAACCGGGGAGGTTCTTCTCCACGGCCTCGAGCACGTCGAAACGGAGCTGGGGCTTCGTGCCGGGCTTGAACTTGTAAGCGCCGTGGCTGGTGCCGATGGCGATGGCCAGGGAGTCGCAGCCGGTGCGCTCGACGAACTCCTGAACCTCCTCGGGGCGGGTATAGGAGGCATGTCCCTCCTCGACCTTGACCTCATCCTCTATGCCGGCGAGAGTGCCGAGCTCGGCCTCGACGACGACGCCGTGGTCATGGGCGTACTCGACGACCTGGCGGGTTATGGCCACATTCTCCTCAAAAGGCTTGCTGCTGGCGTCTATCATAACGGAGGTGAAGCCGCCGTCTATGCAGCTCTTGCACAGCTCAAAGCTGTCGCCGTGGTCGAGGTGCAGGCAGATGGGCAGGCCGGTCTCAATGACGGCCGCCTCAACGAGCTTCATCAGATAGGTGTGGTTTGCATACGCCCTCGCGCCCTTGGAAACCTGCAGAATCAGAGGGGCCTTCAGCTCGGCGGCTGCCTCGGTGATGCCCTGGACAATCTCCATATTGTTGACGTTGAACGCGCCTATGGCGTAGCCGCCTTCATAGGCCTTTTTGAACATTTCCTTGGAAGTAACAAGGCTCATTGCAAATTGTCTCCTTTTGCGGATAAATTTTTTGTTTGCTTATTTATTATATCTCAAACATGTGATATAATCAATATCACCTTTTAGATTTTGGGGGTTTTTAAGATGGAAAAAACACTTCAGGGTGCCTGCATTATCGGCCAGTCCGGCGGGCCTACTTCCGTTATCAACGCCAGTGCTTACGGCGTAATCCGCACCGCGCTTGACAACGGCAGCATCACCAAGGTCTACGGCGCCGCCCACGGCATCAAGGGAGTGCTTGAGGACAAGCTTTATGATATGGGCGAGGAGGATGCCTACGAGCTCTCCCTGCTCATGAATACTCCTTCCTCCGAGCTGGGCTCCTGCCGCTACAAGATGACCGACCCGGACAAGGACGACACCGATTACAGGCGCATACTGGAGATATTCAAGAAGCACGATGTCCGCTACTTCTTCTACAACGGCGGGAACGACTCTATGGACACCTGTGACAAGGTGAGCCGCTTCATGGAAAAGAGCGGCTACGACTGCCGTGTCATAGGCGTGCCCAAGACTATCGACAACGACCTGTACAACACCGACCACTGCCCCGGCTTCGGCAGTGCCGCGAAATATATCGCCACCGCCTGCGCGGAGGTATATAAAGATGCCCACGTCTACGACACCGGTATGATAGTCATTATAGAGATTATGGGCCGTCACGCCGGCTGGCTCGCCGCCAGCTCCGCCCTCGCCTCTCTGGTCGGCTGCGGCCCTGACCTGATATATCTTCCCGAGACCGACTTTGACATGGACGACTTTATAGACCGCGCCGGGCGCATATATAAGGAAAAGGGCAACTGCATTGTCGCCGTCTCCGAGGGAATACACTATGCCGACGGTAGCTTTGTCTCCGAGGCCAAGACCAGCGCGACCGACGGTTTCGGTCACGCTCAGCTCGGCGGCCTGGCCTCCATGCTCGCCTCTGTCATCAAAGAGCGCACCGGTGCAAAGGTCCGCGGCATAGAGCTCAGCCTGCTGCAGCGTTGCGCCGCCCACACGGCCTCCGAGACTGACGTGGAAGAGGCCTTCCTGGCCGGCAAAGTGGCCGTCGAATCCGCCGTCGCCGGGGAGACCGGCAAGATGGTCGCCTTCAGGCGCGAGTACGAGGACAGCAAATATGTCTGTGTACCCACTCTCGTTCCCCTCACCAGCGTCGCCAACTTTGAAAAGAAAGTGCCGCTCGAGTGGATAACCGAGGATGGGACCGGGGTGACACAGGACTTCATCGACTACGCCCTCCCCCTCATCCAGGGCGAGCCGGTCCGCCCCACCGAGAACTCCCTCCCCCGCTACGCCCGCCTGAAAAAAGTTCTGGCCAAATAATTATAAAAGCTCCTTTTCCAAACGGAAAAGGAGCTTTTTTCACGCTTTGGGCGAGGCGCTGGGAGAGGGATTCATAGACGGCAGCTCCGATGGGAGCATGCTCTCTATTGGATCGATAATATCCTCTTCGGCCGTGTGAGTGGGAGTCGGGCTGTCAGTCACTATGCCATCCTCCTCGCGGCCGCAGGCGGTTATTGCTGTTGCAAGCAGCGCCGCACACAGTATAAATGCAGCAGTCTTTTTCATTCTATCTCCTCCGCGGTCTTTTTCTTTCACTCCGGGCCAATAGCCCGGCGCAGGGATATTATCTGCACACATGCGAAAAAATATGTTGCATTTTTTCTTTTTTAGTATAGTATATAGATACGCTTCAAATAACTCACAGGAGGATAACCATGGAACTTAAAGACAGCAAGACTTTTGAGAATCTTCAGACCGCTTTTGCCGGGGAGTCGCAGGCGCGCGTCAAGTATGAATTCTACGCCTCCCAGGCAAAGAAGGACGGCTACGAGCAGATAGCCGCTTTCTTCGCCGAGACCTCTGCCAATGAGAAAGAGCATGCCAAGCTCTGGTACAAGGCCATGCACGACGGCAAGATCGGCCCCACCACCGAGAACCTGAAGCTCGCCGCCGAGGGTGAGAACTACGAGTGGACCGAAATGTACGCCGGCTTTGCCAAGACGGCCGAAGAGGAGGGCTTCACCAAGATAGCCGCCCAGAGGCGCGGTGTCGCCGCCATCGAGAAGGAGCATGAGGAGCGTTATCTGGCGCTGCTGAAGAACATCGAGCAGGCTCAGGTATTCAGCCGCGTAGGCGAGCAGGTTTGGATTTGCCGCAACTGCGGACACGTCCACGTCGGCCCCAGCGCCCCCGCCGTGTGCCCGGTGTGCGCCCATCCCCAGGCCTTCTTCGAACTCCGCTGCAAAAACTACTGATTTTCGCCCAATAAGAAAAGGGCCCCCGACGGGGGCCCTTTTCTATTTACCTGTCTCATTCATCACCTGTGATAAAACCGCTCTGAAATTTCAGAGCGGTTTCTCTTGACAGGCAGAATATCTTGTATTACAATGTACTTACTATATTGCAATGCAAAATAGAGGTGATATCTTGATTACCTCCCAAATGCTGAAAGGCATACTTGAGGGCTGTATTCTGGCCGTGATTTCCCAAAAGGAGTCATATGGATACGAGATCTCCCAAAAACTAAGTGAATACGGCTTTGGCAGCATCTCCGAGGGCACCATCTATCCCCTTCTGCTGCGGCTTGAAAAGAATTCCCGCATCATTCCGGCCTACCGTCAATCCGGCTCCGGGCCCCCGAGGAAGTACTATTCCATCACCCCGCAGGGGGCCGCAGAACTTGAAAGTTTTATCTCCGGCTACAGGGAGCTCTCCTCCGCGGTGGACAGACTTTTCAGTGAAATGGAGGCAGAAAAATGAGCAAAAGAACCCAGCAACTGCGCGCGGAAAACAATGCCCTCGAGGCCTCGCTCAGTCCGGCGTCAAAGGCAGTGCTGACTGATATGGTGGTATATATGAGTTCGTCCCGTCTCGGCGAATACGAGCTGGAACTTGTCCGCAGGGATATAACGCAGATGCTGATAGACAGCGAGGGGCGCGGCGAGAGCGCCGCTGAAATCATAGGCGGGGACTACCGCGGGTTTTGTGACAGCATAATTTCGGAGTTTCCCGGGCGGACGGCCTCCAGTGTTTTTCTATCTGGACTGCGCACTTTTTTGCTCTGCGCCAGCGTTTTGCTCGCCATAAAAGCGGTTTCTTCCGCCCTGTCGGGCCTGCTGGCCAATGACGGCTGGCCAAATGTAACCATCACCGTAGGAGATGTGGCCAGTTTTGCCATGATAATAGCGGCCTCCCTGGCAATCCTCGCCTATATCTCCCAAAAAAGCTTCAATCATGAGGCGCTGAACAGCTGGAAAACCTTCGCCGCGCTCTTTGCCGTCATACTGGTTATCATGTGTGTATATGTCTTTATCCGGCAGCCACTCTTTGAGCTCCACGTGGCTCTGTTCGCCATGCTGCCCGTGTCGGCCTTTGCCGGATACAAGCTGCTGGACGCAAAACTGGACTAGGCTATGAAAATACCGCGCCTCCCGCCGGAGGCGCGGTATTCTCATAGCCCCAGGAACTCCTTCAGTTTCCGCAAAAGCCCCAGCCCCTCGCTGCGGGGAACATTATTCTCCTCTGCCTCCCTGGCCTCGCGCACGGCCTCGGCCATGAGCTCCGACTGCGAGTTTATGACTGGATCGCCTTCCGAGCGCGGCACGCACACATAACAGCCGTTCATCAGCATGTTGCGTGCCTTGACGTTGTCAGAGCAGAACAGTTCGATATAGCCCGCTATCCTCCGCCTGACCTCCGGGTCAAGCACCGGACAGGCTATCTCTACGCGCCGCTGCGTATTTCTGGTCATCAGGTCCGCAGAACCTATATATATCTTTGCATCACGTCCGGACCCGAAGGCAAAAATGCGAGGATGTTCCAAAAACCTGCCCACTATCGAGAATACCCTTATGCGGTCCGTCAGCCCCGGCACGCCCGGCCTGAGGCAGCAGATACCGCGTATGTTCATGGTGATATCCACTCCTGCCTGGCTGGCCATGGCCAGCCGGTCTATCATGTCGCGGTCCGTGAGGGAGTTGATCTTGATAAAAATTCTCGCCGGCTGGCCGGCCTTTGCCTTTGATATCTCCTCGTCTATCATGTCCAGGACCCTGCTCTTCAGGCTGTGCGGGGCGACGAGCAGGTGCCGGTACTCCCCCTTCAGGTTGGAGATGGACATGTTCTGGAAGAAAGCGGCCGCGTCCTCGCCTATATCCTGATCTGCCGTCATAAGGCAGAAATCGGTGTACAGCTTCGCCGTCTTTTCGTTGTAGTTCCCTGTGCCAATCTGGGTGATATACTGTATTTTTCCGCGCTCGCGGCGCGTTATCAGGCATATCTTTGAGTGGACCTTAAAATGTTCAAATCCGTAAAGTATTGTGCAGCCCGCCTCTTCGAGCCGCTCGGCCCAGGCTATGTTATTCTGTTCGTCAAAGCGCGCCCGCAGCTCCATCAGGACCGTCACGTCCTTGCCGTTCTCCGCCGCGGCGGCCAGATATTCCACGAGTTTTGCCGTCTTTGCCAGACGGTATATGGTTATCTTTATTGACAGAACCGCGGGGTCCGAGGCCGCCTCCTTCACCATTTTCAAAAATGGCTCCATCGACTGATACGGGTAGAACAGCAGCACATCCCTGTGCAATATCTGAGGTATCAGCCGCTCCCCCCGTGCCAGGTCGGCGCTCCACTGCGGGATGTATGGCGGATAGCACAGAGCCGCGGCGCTCTCCGGCGGCAGGCGCCCCTCAAGGCCATAGACATAGCCCATGGCCAACGGTGACTTGGAGTGGAACACCTGCTCCCTGCTGAGCTGAAGCCTCCGGCAGAGATACTGCACCACCTCGTCAGAGGCGTCCCCCTGTATCTCCAGTCTGACGTGGGCAAGCCGATTCCTTTTTTTGAGCACCTTTATCATGTGCTCCCTGAAGTCCTCTCCCACGTCATAATCCTCGTCCTCAGGGCTTATGTCCGCATTGCGGGTTACGCTTATCACATGCTTTTCCACCACCTGATACGAGTGGAAGAGCCGCCCGGCGTACTCCAGAACCAGCTGTTCCGTCAGAATGTACCTAAGACCCGGTTCGTTGAAACAAAAGAAGTCGGGCAGCGACCTGGGAATCGGCACAAGGCCGAACACCCTTTCGCCCTCCCGCTGCAGTACGAGTATTACGTTCAGGCTTTTGCTCGGAAGGTGCGGAAATGGGTGGTGCCCGTTTATCACCATCGGCGAGAGCACTGGATAAATGCTATCCCTGAACCACTGTTCTGCCTGTTTTTTCTCTTTGCCCTCGAGCTCGTTTGGGCTCAGGCAGCATATATTGCAGCTTCTGAGCCGGGAGTTTATCTCTGTTATGGTCTTATCCCTCTGCTTATATAGGGCCGGAACCGCTTTAAAAATGGCCTCAAGCTGCTCATCGGGAGTCAAGCCGCTCTTGTTGTCAATGTGGCTCTGTTTGGACAGGGTCATATCGTATATTGAGCCCACACGTATCATAAAGAATTCGTCCAGGTTGCTGGTAAATATGGATGCGAATTTCAACCTCTCAAACAGAGGCACGCTCTCATCCCTTGCCTCCTCCAGCACCCGTTCGTTAAAGCGCAGCCAAGACAGCTCCCTGTCCTGGCTGTAGCTGATGTCTATCTGTCTGCTGTCATGCATTTTCCGCAGCCCCAATCACTTTGCTGAGAAGATAGCCCTCACGCACCCCGCGTTCACTCACGGACACCGTCTCCACTCCGTACGCGGTGAGCACGGCCGTCAGTATCGCCATTCCAGGCAATATCGTGTGTATGCGCTCCGGCGCCGTGCGGAGGATGAGCTCCAGGGCCTTTTTCCCACCCTTCTTCATGCTCTTGTACAGCTCCAGTAGCTCACCGGCTGATACCATGCGCACAGCCGGGTCAGTCCCCGCAAGGCGGCTGTGCAGCTTTGAGGCGGCTCTTATCGTCCCGCCCACGCCCACGAGGTGCATGTATCCGCCGGCGGACATCCCCGCCCTCGCTATTTCCCTCTTAACCCGGTCGAGCATCTCGTGCCGCTCCTCACGGGTCGGAAACAGTCCGGAAACATACTCGGTGTACAGCGACAGAGAGCCCACCGGCAGACTGCACTCCGCGGTCACCCGCCCATCCGAGTAGGAAACCAGCTCCGTGGAGCCGCCGCCAATGTCTGCAAGCAACCCTGAGCGTGGCCCTCCACCTCCCCAGGTCGCGCCCGTATAAGACAGCTGGGCCTCCTCTGCTCCGCTCAGGACGTCCACGTTTATTCCCGTGACTGCCTTTATGGTGTTTACCGCCTCTTCGGTGTTGACAATATTCCTCAGCGGCGCCGTCCCGAACACATTTATGCCATCAACTCCGAGGTTCCCGGCCAACTCACGGAAAGAACTGAGCACGCGGCAGGCCACGAGTATTCCCGCGTCACTCAGCTCTCCGTTTTTGATATACCCGGCCAGGCCGGCTGTGACCTTCTTGTTCATCAGCGGCCGGAATTCCCCGTCCGCGCAGCTGTACAGCGAGAGCCTTATGGTGTTTGAACCGACGTCTATTATGGCTTGCTTCATAAATTTGCCCCAATCCCAAGATAATCAGCAATATTATTCCCCAAGTATTTGAACTTTTCTAGCGGTAACATGTAAACTTGATGTAAAGTGCCTGACACATAATTATAGCCCCGGCAATTCATGAATGCCGGGGCTATATCTGCGGCCTTTGCAGCCGCCCAACAAACCATTTTTCCGGTCCCGACGCACAGGCCGGAAGCGGCATATAAATATATGCCGCTTATCTCAGAAACAGAACCCCGGAATTTCCACTGGCGCTACAACTCGCGTTCCGCCAGCTCTCCGTCGCTGTCGGCCAGGCATTCGAAGGCCGCGCTCTGCACTTCAGTCAGCCGGCCCTCCCATTTTTCAAAGTCGGATACATATTCGAGCCCCATGATGCGCCGCGAGAGCTCGCGCACGATCCGCCAGGAGGCATAGCCGTGGGTATTTGCCATGTCGCCGCCGCTGGCCTCGGCGAGGAACTGCCCAAATCTGCTCAGGTCCGGATAGTACATGAGTTCCACAATTTTTGCCCTGTATTCCGGAATCCACGCCGTATGTACGTCCCCGGAAAAGAGGCCGGGGTGCATCTTTCTGTCAAAGGCGTGCTGGGCCTCGTGCTTTAAAAACAGGACATCAAATTCCGGCGTATCAAATTTACCCTCATAGCAACTCTCGACACAGTACAGCTCTGTTCCCTGCTGCCAGCCCCCGGCGCCGCTCTCTCCCGCGGAGATGAATTCCAGCCAGCTGCGGGACACGAAGTCGCGCATCATGTACACGATGAAATCCAGGTCTCCATACGGCAATTCCACTTCAAACGCACGAGGCTCCATGTCGCTCCAGATATACGGCCCGTAACGGCCCTGAGTCCTGCCGCCCAGAAAATAAAATCCCCGGCAGCGCACCAGCCCGTCCAGCAGTTCTTCCGCCCCGTCAACCGAATCGCAATCGGCCCCGGCCAGAGCGCACAGCCTGCCGAGCAGTCGCTTTTCGGCCTCGGCATGTCCCGTAAGCCGCCAAAATACATCGCGGTAGTATTCCTGATAGGCCCCATCCAGTTCACAGATCCAGCTATCCTCCGCCCGCCTCACGGTTCCGCCTTCCATGCGCCTCACCATTTCAGCCAGCTCGCCACTTTTTTCTGGAAACCGCGAGAGATACTCCGCCGCCCTGTGTAGCTCTCCGGCGCAGAGCATGCCCACGTAAACATCTTTTGAAAATTCCATTTTTCAACCGCCCCGAAATAAATTGTGCCGGCGTCATAGGCCGGCACATTTCACGCCCTGGGATGGGCCTTATTATATATGTCCTTCAGCTGTTTTTTGACAAGATGTGAGTAAACCTGAGTGGACGAGATGTCCGCGTGGCCGAGCATCTCCTGTATGGCATGCAGGTCGGCACCGTTTTCCAGGAGATGAGCCGCAAAAGAATGGCGCAGGGTGTGGGGCGTTATGGTCTTATCTATGTGCGCTTTCGCCTGATATGACTTGATTATTTTCCAGAATCCCTGCCTGGACATCCTCTCCCCGCTGACATTTACGAAGAGCGACGGCTCGTCCGGCGACGCTATCATCTGCGGGCGAATAAACTCCACGTACTCCGAAAGCGCCTTTACCGCGGCGGGGTAAAGCGGTATGATGCGCTCTTTTCCCTTGCTCGTGCAGCGGATTATGCCCGCTGCAAGGTTCAAATCCGTGATGTCCAAGCCGATTAGCTCGCTCACCCGGATGCCTGTGGCGTAGAGCAGCTCCAGCATGGCTCTGTCGCGATAGCCCTTCATGTCGGTGCACTCGGGCTGCTCAAGCAGCAGTTCCACCTCTTTGCTCGTGAGTATCTGGGGGAGCTTATGGGCGGCCTTTTCCGGCACGAGCTTTGTCGTGGGCAGCTCGTCAATCTCCCCTTCGCTCTGTAAGAAGTTATAGAAACACTTAAGAGAAGCTATGCAGCGCGAAACCGTGGCGGCAGACTTGCCGTTGTTCTTCATCCAGGTCGTGTAAGCTGCCAGGTCGTCCTCGCCGGCCTCGGCCAGTCCGGGCCGGTCATGTGTTGACAGATAGCCCTCGAGCTGCCTGACGTCACGCATATATGAGGCCAGGGTGTTAGCGGAAGACTTTTTGACATCGGTCAGGTACTTCTCAAATTCGGCCAGACAGACGTCGTCGTTCACACTTACACCCCCATTCCCTGTCAGATAATCAGCCGCACCAGCGGCGGTATGGCAAAACACTCCACGGCCGCCGCCACAAAAAGCGCCGCGGCGGCAACCAGCGCCCTGTCCTCTCCACGCAGAAATGGAGGCGGAACCGGGCGCCTCATACAAAGAGCGGCAAGCCTTGCAGAAAACAGCATGCCGTCAAAAGCCAGCATAAACAGCGCGGGTACGGTAAAAGCCGCCGGCAGCCCCAAAACGACCGCGGTGAGCAATATGCCCTGTCCCGGATACGAGGCGGCCAGCGAGGCCGCAGCGCAGGAGAGGACAAAACCCCTGAAAGCCAGAGCCGCCGGTATGAGAACCGCGCCGAAAACCGACGTGGCAAACAGCACAACAACTATATGGTACCTGGCGCAGCCCAATAAATGGCCCAGAAAGGAGTCATAGCCATATACGCTGCCGTCGGAGGAGATGCTGACCTCCTCGGCAAGCGGGACAGACGCGCCGGCCACCGACCCCAGCACCGCGCCAGCAAGAAAAGAGGCGCAGAGCACCAGGAGGAGCACCGGTCCCAACCCCACGGAACTCATGCGTGCGCGAGGCAACCTGACGGCCGCCCTCATCCACGAAACCCTCTCAAATATGGGGGGCCAAGGTTGACTCGCTTAACATAACTACAGTGTTCACAATATAATACAAATTCCATCAGTAATCAAGTCCTTTGTCAAAATAAGAGTATTTTTGTGAATTATGCCGATGTATTATGTAAACAATATTATGTAAACTCAATGAACTTCCCGCCCTGTAACGCATTGATATTCCTCATATATTCACAATATTTTGTGTCTGCGCCTCCCCTGCTCAACAACATATTGGTAATCAAAGTTCGATTATGTCTACTCTGTGTGAATATTACCCTTTGTAATATCATCTCCTGCGGCGCCTGTGCTTTTTGCCCCCTCCCCTCTTGGAGCAAAGCGTGCCGCCGAAGAGTCCACCGGCCAGCGCGGCAAGCGCATAGCGGACAAACGCGGCCGTAAACAGGTTTCCCCCCGGAGTCATAAGCGAGGCGAGGGCGATAATCGCCGCCAGCAGGGCGCCGCATATCAGCCCCGCCTCGGCCTCTCCCCTGCCCCTTCGCTTTGCCGCAGCGGCACCTCCCGCCGTCGCCCCGCAAAAGACACAGGCTATTACGGCATAGCCAGCCACGTCCTCCGTCAGCTTCCCGTTTATCAGCAGCAGCGCGCTGATATACATCAGCGCAAAAACCGCGGCCGCCCCAACGGCGGCTCCCAGCACTGCCCACCCCAATAGGCCTCTCTTTCCGGTCTGTTTCCTCTCCGCTGTCGTCTGCATATAAAAACCCCCTGACGCTTTAGGATGTTTGTACATCCTATTACGTCAGGGGGCCTCGCATTCCTGAAAAGCTTATTCGCCCTTGGAGCCGCCTTCATCAATGCTGTTTTCTTCGCCGGCGGTCTTGGCATTCTTTTTCTTGGTCTTTGCGTTTCTCGCAGCGGCCTGCTGCGCGGCTCTGGCCTTCTCCTCGCGCACGTTTGTGGAGATGGCCCATTTGGTTACCTGGAGGCGAACACGGTCCTCGCCGGTCTCGAAGGTTATGGTGTCCTCGGTGACCTGCACGATCTTTCCCATTATTCCTCCGATTGTGACTATCTCATCCCCGATGGTCAGGTTGTCACGCATCTGGTTGAGCTGCTTTTTGCGCTTGTTTTCCGGGCGTATCAGGAAGAAATAGAACACGACGAAGATAATGACCAGAAAGAGTATGCTGCTCATACCGCCGGCATTTGTACCTGAAGATGTCAGGAAATTCAAAACCATTTTTTCAGACCTCCAAGAAACATTTGAATGTGTTTGTAATTATACCCTTTTGTTCTCCCAATTGCAAGTAAATTATATCCGTTTATCGAGCGCATTTGCGTATCTGTGCCTGAACTCCCCAAAAGTCCCTCCTTCAAGTTCCCCGCGTATGCGCTCCATGAGCTTATTGTAAAACCACAGGTTGTGAGTCACGGCAAAGCGCATGGCCAGCATCTCCTCGGCTTTGAAGAGGTGCCGCAGGTAGGCGCGCGAGTACCGGCTGCACACCGGGCAGGAACAGTCGGAATCTATCGGGCTCTCATCGCGCTCATATTTGGCATTTTTGATATTAATGACTCCGCTCCAGGTAAAGAGATGGCCATGGCGCCCGTTCCTCGCCGGCATGACGCAGTCGAAGAAGTCCACGCCCCTCCATACCCCCTCGATGATGTTACCCGGCGTGCCCACTCCCATCAGATATCTGGGCCTGTCCGCGGGCATATGCTCCTCTACTGCCTCTATGGTGTCGTACATCTCCTGTGTGGTCTCCCCCACCGCCAGTCCTCCTATGGCGTACCCCGGCAGATCCAGCTCGGCTATCCTTTGCATGTGCTCTATGCGCAGGTCATGGTAGACCGCGCCCTG
The DNA here is from genome assembly GCA_944385755.1 of uncultured Oscillospiraceae bacterium. Lineage (GTDB taxonomy): Bacteria > Bacillota > Clostridia > Oscillospirales > Oscillospiraceae > Scatomorpha. The sequence goes on along the minus strand of CALWYN010000005.1, from coordinate 1,193 downwards.
GTTTATGCCGAAGAGTACCTGGCCCGGGTTCACCGCCCCCGGCTCGGAATTGAAGCTGTCCAGGGCCGCCTTGCAGCGCGCCAGCCAGCGCGCCGTCCGCGCGCACGACTGCCTGACATACTCGTACGGCGACGGTATCTTTATGCACTCGTCAAAGGCCATGGCGATGTCCGAACCGAGGTTGGACTGTATTCTCATGCTCTCCTCCGGGCCCATAAAGATATGGCGCCCATCGACATGCGAATTGAACTGCACTCCCTCCTCCGTTATCTTGCGGAGCTCAGCCAAAGAAAATATCTGAAATCCGCCGCTGTCCGTGAGTATGGGCCCGTCCCATGTCATGAACTTGTGCAGTCCTCCCAGGTCTTTTATAAGCCCGTCGCCGGGTCTGACATGGAGGTGGTAGGTATTTGAAAGCTCAATCTGGCAGCCGATATCCTTTAAATCTCTCGCTGAGAGCGCGCCTTTTATCGCGGCCTGTGTACCCACGTTCATAAAAACCGGCGTCTGCACCGCCCCGTGAGGGCAGGTGAACTCACCGAGCCGGGCATGTCCCTCGGTTTTGATAAGCCTGAACAAATCATCAACTCCGTTCACAAAAAGTCGCGGCACAGGCCGCGGCTAAGGAAATATTATATTGTATAACACCCAAAAGTCAACATTAAATTCTTGTGGTTTCTCCTCTGATGTGGTAAAATAAACTAACTTAATGTCTTCCCGGGAGGAAAAAAATGAAAACCCACGAGTCCGCAGAAATGTACCTTGAAACCATACTTGTACTGAAAGAAAAAAAGGGCAATGTCCGCTCGATAGATATCGCGAATGAAATGAACTTCTCCAAACCCAGCGTGAGCATAGCGATGAAGAACCTGCGCGCCAACGAGTGCATAGATGTCTCGCCGGACGGCTTCATCACTCTCACGGACAAGGGCCTTTCAATAGCCAGAAAAATTTATGAGCGCCACACCTATATCTCCAGATGGCTGATCTCCCTCGGAGTCAGCCCGGCGACGGCCGAGGATGACGCCTGCCGCATAGAGCACGTTATCAGTGACGAGACCTTCGAGGCCATGAAGCGCCACGCCGTGTCATCCGAAGAGAGTTAAGTATTTCCACAACAAATAAGGCGCCCGTCTCTCGCCGTCTCTTTGGGCCTCCGGAATTGAGTATATGGTGAGCGATTTCTCTATTCT
>CALWYN010000004.1 GCA_944385755.1 uncultured Oscillospiraceae bacterium | reverse complement strand
TCTCTTGAGAATACCGGGCGGACACAAATAGTATCAATCCAGTATCAAGAGCAGTATGGACGGGCAAAAAAGCCTGTATTCATGCGGGTTTTCGCCGTTTCGAGCGTCATTCCCACTCAATTGTGGCGGGCGGTTTGGGGCTCATATCATACAGGACGCGGTTTACTCCCGCGACCTCCTCAAGTATCCTCGCCGTTATCTTCTTCATAAGCGCCCAGTCCAGCGGCTCCACCTCGGCCGTCATGGCGTCCACCGTGTTCACGGCGCGTATTATCACCGGCCAGGCGTCCACTCTCTCCCCGCCGCGCACGCCGGTGCTGGTGACGGGCGGCACAACCGTGAAGTACTGCCAGACCCGCCTGTCCAGGCCCGCGCGCTCGAATTCCTCGCGCAGAATCGCGTCGCTCTCCCGCACGGCGGCGAGGCGCTCCCTGGTTATCGCGCCGGTGCAGCGCACGCCGAGACCCGGGCCCGGGAAGGGCTGGCGGTACACCATTGAGTCCGGCAGGCCCAGGGCCTTGCCCACAACTCGCACCTCGTCCTTGAACAGGAACTTGAGCGGCTCCACCAGTTCAAAGTCCAGGTCCTCGGGCAGGCCGCCGACATTGTGGTGGCTCTTGACCGGGCCCGACTCGACAATATCCGGATATATGGTCCCCTGGGCCAGGAAGCGGATGCCCTCCAGCTTGCGGGCCTCCTCCTCAAACACGCGGATAAACTCCGCGCCGATTATTTTGCGCTTGCGCTCCGGGTCGGCGACGCCGGCGAGCTTGTCCAGGAAACGGTCCGCCGCATCTACATATGTCAAATTAGCGCCGAGCTGGTCACGGAACACTGAGATGACCTGCTCGCTCTCCCCCTTGCGCATCAGCCCGTGGTTCACATGTACGCACTCCAGCTGTTTCCCCACAGCCCGTATGAGCAGGGCTGCCACCACGGAGGAGTCCACCCCGCCCGAGAGGGCAAGCAGCACTTTGCCGCCGCCTATCTGCGCCCTCAGCGCCTCAAGCTGCTCCTCTATGAACCTCTCTGCCAGAGCGGCCGTGGTTATGCGCTCCATTTCCGGTCTTTTGTTTGCGTTCTCGCTCATAACTGCCTCCCATTAGTAAAATAATATATATGATTTTAATTGACACCCGGCGTAATTCAAAGGTCAGGAGGGCCATGCGTCCCTCCGTGCGAATCAAGGTGGTTATATGGCAATTATCATAATAAGGACCCTGATAGTCTACTTCTCCCTGGTACTCTTCATGCGCCTCATGGGCAAGCGCCAGCTGGGCGAGCTGGAGCTCCCGGAGCTGGCCGTGGCCGTGCTCATAGCCGACCTGGGCGCCCACCCGCTGCAGGACATAGGCATACCGCTGATGAACGGGCTGATCCCCATAATCGTCCTCTTCTGCTGCGAGGTGCTTATAGCCGGCTCCACTATGAAAAGCGTAAAGCTGCGCGCCCTGCTGTACGGCCGCCCCGCCTTTCTCATAGAAAAGGGCCGGATCAATCAGAAGGAGATGCGCCGCAGCCGCTTCACGCTGGACGAGCTCACTGAGGAGCTGCGCGGCAAGGGGATAACGGATATATCCCAGGTGGAGTATGCCGTGCTCGAGACAAACGGCGTGCTGAACACACTGCTCTTCCCGGAGTTCAGGCCCGTATCGTCCCGCGACGTGGGCCTCAGCCCCCCGGGCGGCGGCTATCCCATAATAATCATCAACGACGGCCGTGTCATGGACGCGAACCTGCGCTACATGGGCCGGGACCGGCGCTGGCTGGAGCGGGAGCTCAGCCGCCGCGGCGCCTCCGGGCCGGAGGCAGTCTATCTGCTGATGCTCGATGAACAGGGCCGCGTGTATTACGCCCCAATGGAGGTGAAGTCATGAAGCGCGAGCTCGCCGCAGCGGTTCTGCTCCTGGCCCTGTTTATCGCCTCCCTGTTCAATATCCGCCACCTGCACGGCCTGACGGACGGCCTCTGCTCACTTGTTGAGGCCTCGCAGGAGGCCTGCGAGGCCGGCAGTTTTGAAAAGGCGGAGGTCCTGCTGCGCAGTGCGATGGACGACTGGAAGGCGGCGGAGGGCTATACCCACGTGTTTATCCGCCACTCCGAGATTGACGCCGCGACGGATGCCTTCTGTGAACTGCTTGGAGACGTGAGGGCCGGGGATGGGGCCGCGGCCTCCGGGGCATATGAGAAGCTCATCTCTCACCTGCAGAGCCTGTATACGATGGAGAGGGTGACGCCCGGCAGCGTGCTCTGAGCGGGCGTAAGAGTTATTTTATCACACCTCGCCTTATCTTGTCACGAAAAAAGCGCGGTTCGCGTCTATAAAACATGTTTTCTTTGACATACGGCCTGAACCGGTATATAATGCCTGCTGAATAAAGCGCGTTGCGGTTTATCCACGCGGCGGCCGCCGCGCAATTTCATCAAAGATGAAATTCAGACATTGTTTCAATGCGTAATCCCCTGATGTGGTGTGCCACATCAGGGGATGGCGCGCAAAGCGAGGTAATAGAGATGTCAATAGAAAAGGGAAGGGATTATTTCCGCCAATTCGGCATGGAGGACCGCGTAATAGAGTTCACCGTCTCCTCGGCGACGGTGGAGCTCGCCGCCAGGGCCCTGGGAGTAGAGGGGGCCAGGATAGCCAAGACCCTGTCCTTCAAAACCCCGGAGGGCGGGGCGATTCTCATCCTCGCCGCCGGCGACGCCCGCATAGACAATCACAAATTTAAAGAGAAGTTCCACTTCAAGGCCAAGATGCTCACTCCGGACGAGGTTTTGGAGCTTATCGGGCACCCGGTCGGCGGAGTCTGCCCCTTCGGCATAAACGAGGGCGTGGACGTCTATCTGGACGAGAGTCTCAGGCGCTTTACAACGGTTTTCCCCGCCGTCGGCAGCCCCAGCAGCGCCATAGAGCTCAACCTCGACGAGCTCTGGAAGTACTCAAACGCCCGCGAGTGGGTGGACGTCTGCAAGCTGCCCGGCTGAGGGGCTTTAAGCGGGCGGAGGCCTCCGCCGCTGGCACGGCCCGGCGTTTTCGGCGCCGGGGCTCTCCCCGGAGTTTCCCAAATAATTTCACACATACCGCACCTCTTTCGGCCCAAAATAGCCAAAGAGGTGCATTTTTCATGAAGAATAACAGGACGATAACTTCCATCGTCATCGCGCTGCTCTGCGTGGCGCTCATAGGGACCTCCGCCCTCGCTTGGGCCGAGAGCGAGGACGGCCGCGGGGCGAGGCGAATCGGCTCGGCCTACGGGGGGGCCGCCCTCGGCGAGTTCGCCATGTCGCTGGGCGAGATGGACGAGACCATGGAGCAGAGCCTCTATGCCACGGATGCGGCCCTCTTCTCCTCCCTGTGTTCGCGCGCGGCGGCCAACGCCGCCTCGGCGCTGACGGCCATGAGTTCCCTCCCCTACTCCACTCAGGAGCTGGAGCGCATGGCCGGGTATATCAACGGCACCGGGGATTACCTGCTCTGGCTCTCCCGTGAGGCCGCCCGGGGCACGATGCCGGATGCCCGGCGCCAGGGCGAACTGGGCGAGCTCGCCTCCGGCATATCCACGCTGGCGGACGGCCTGAACCGGATACTCACCGAGCACTCCGAGGGCGGGCTGGATATGGACGAGTACGCCTCCGGGGCCGACAGCGGGGCGGAGGACAC
>CALWYN010000003.1 GCA_944385755.1 uncultured Oscillospiraceae bacterium | reverse complement strand
CGGCGCCGTGCCCTCCCCGGCCGCGCCCGGCGTACAAACCGACGTCCGGCCGCGCGGCGGCCCTTCGACCCGCCCGTCCCTCCCCGGCGGCGCCGCCCCGGCCGCCGGGCAAAACCCCGCGGCCGGGGCGGGCCGTTTGGGTGGAGGCATGTCACCAGATGTGATATCTGGCCTGGGTGGCGCGCAGCTGCCTCGTTATCTGCGCGCAGCGTTCGCTGTGGAACTGCATATAGCGTTTTTTGGCCTCGCGCTCGGCCCTCTGCGCGGCCTGAAAGTCGCGCCAGTGTTCACAGCTCTTGTGGCATCCCTCGCAGTACGCGCCGCATCCGGTCCGGCATGGCAGCATCTCCATCACTCCCTGTTTTAATTTTCTGACCGGGAAAAAGGCATGGAGCCCCGGCGCGCAAAAGCGCGGGGCTCCATGCCTGAATGGTCTGTTGAATTTTGCCTTCCGCCTATCCCTTTCATGTCTCCGCTCCAGCCAAAGTTCTCTGTCATTGCCCCCAATATACCACTCTGCCCTCCCCGCCGCCACCATGCGGCCGTAAAGCGGATGTTAATTGTAATGGCAAACCGCCCGATAACGGGCGGTTTGTTCAAAATCCTTTTTAATTCTTCCGGCCGGACCGCGGTCCGCGGGCGGCCCGGTCCCCCATCACAGCAGCAGCCAGATTACGGCCGGCATGGTCACAGCCGAGAGGACCGTGCCTATGAACACGCACTCAGAGGCGTAGCCCTCGTCGCTGCCGCACTGGATGGTCATCAGCGTGAGCACCATTGCCGGCGGCGCGGCGAGCAGTATCACCGCCGTGTTGAGAAGCAGCTCATCCACCCCGAACAGGCGCATCATGAGATACACCACCAGAGGGGCCACGACCAGCTTCACCGCGCTCACCGCGTAGGCCTGCCAGTTGAGCAGGGCGTGCTTCAGCGGCAGGGAGCCGAGGCTCACGCCGACTATCAGCATGGACATCGGCACCGTCGCCCCGCTCATGGTGCTGAAGGCCTGCTTCACGGCCCCCGGCACCTCCAGCCCCGAGAGGAACAGCGCCACTGCGAGCACCGACGCCACCAGCGGCGGACTGAGCACCTTTTTCAGGCTCATCCCCTCCAGCCCTCCGCGTATCTGAGCTATCCCCAGGGTATAGCTGAGCAGGTTGAACGGTATGTTCGAGAGCGCCGCTATGAACACGCCCGAGGAGCCAAGCACGGCGTTGATAACCGGAAAGGCCATAAACACGGTATTGGGAAACGTTATCGCGAACATGGATATGCCGGCCCGGGGCATTTTTATGCCCAGCAGCTTCACGGCGGCGAAGGCCACGGCCGCCATGACGAGGAAAGCGGCGGTAAAACACAGCATGGCGAAGCCTATCTCGCCCAGGCTCATCTCCAGCTCGGTGTCCATTACAGAGTGGAGTATGGTGAACACCAGCAGCACATTCATGACCATGTTCGAGGCGGAGGCGGTAAAGGCCGGGCCCGCCCAGCCTATCTTCACACAGGCAAACCCCACCACCATTATGAATACCAGAATCCCCATCTGGGTGAGGACCGTTGACATGTCCATGCGGATTACCCCCAACGCCTAAATATGCAGAATAAATGTGGCCATGGTGAAATATATGAGCAGAGAGACCGCGTCAGTAATCGTGGAGATCAGCGGGCTGGCCATGACCGCTGGATCTATGCCTATCTTCTCCGCGAATATGGGCAGCGTACAGCCCACCGCCTTTGCAAATATCACGACGAAAACCAGGGTGGCGCTGACGGTGAAGGCCACCAGGGCCGTGACATCCGGGTTTGAGAGCAGTATCCGATCCACCACAAGCATCTTCACAAAGTTGACGCAGGCGAGCGCGACCCCGCAGAGCACGGCCACCCGTATCTCCTTCCAGATGACTTTCAGTATGTCCGAGGGCTCCGTGTCCCCTATGGAGAGACTGCGTATGACGGCCGTGGAGCTCTGCGAGCCCGAGTTGCCGCCCGTGCCCATGAGCATGGGTATGAAGCCCGTGAGCACGGCGCTCTTCGCCAGCGCGTCCTCAAAGTGCGTTATTATCATGCTTGTGAACGTGGCCGAAAGCATCAGAAACATCAGCCAGGGGATGCGCCTCTTCCACATCTCCACGACGCCGGTGCGCGAATACGGCTTGTCGGAGGGGGATATACCGGCCATGAGGTCGAAGTCCTCCGTGGCCTCCTCCTGCAGCACGTCTATGACGTCGTCAACCGTGACTATGCCGACGAGCCTGTTCTCCTTGTCCACCACCGGCACGGCCAGCAGGTCGTAGTCGGAGATGCGCTCCGCCGCCTCCTCGCGCGCGTCCGTCGTGCGGCAGAATATCACATTGCGGTCCATTATCTCCTCTATGACCGCGTCGTCGTCCGAGAGCAGCAGGTCCTTCACCGTGACCACGCCCTCCAGCCGCCTGTCCCCGCTGGTCACATAGCAGACGTAGATGGTCTCCTTGTCCTCGCCTATGCGGCGGATGCGGGCAATCGACTCGCGCACGTTCATGTATTTCTTCAGGTCCACGAACTCGGCCGTCATTATACTGCCGACGGAGTCCTCCGGATACCTGAGGTACTGATTTATAAGATTCCTCGTGGCCGGCGTGGCCGTGAGCATCACGCGCTTGACAATGTTCGCCGGGAGCTCCTCCATCATGTCCACGGCGTCGTCCACGTACATGTCCTCGATGATGTCCCCGAGCTCCTTGTCGGTTATCGAGTTGATTATGGCCTCTTGTTCGGGGGCGTCCAGCTCGGCGAACACCCCGGCCCCCTGCTCTTTCGAGAGCAGGCGGAACACCGTGGCCATGCGCTTCTCGTCCTCTTCACCCAGCTCGGTGAGGAAGGCCGCGATGTCGAACTCGTTCATGTCCTCGAGCTCCAGCTGCAGCGACTTCACTTTTTTCTCATGGGCCAGCTCGAGCAGCCTCTCGCGCCTCTGGTCGTAGTTCTTCTCCTCCAAGGCGCTCACCTCCTTTTTCCCCGGTCTCTGCCCGGACAGGTCTTACACTCCCATGTACTCCCTCTGCGCTTCGCTCATGCCGTCTATCTCCACGCCCAGGGACGCGAGCTTCCGGCGCGCCACGGCCCCGTCTATCTCGGCCGGGACCCTTATGGGCTCGCAGCGCAGCTCTCCGCGGTGCCTCGCCAGATACTCGGCCGAGAGGGCCTGTATGGCAAAGCTCATGTCCATTATCTCCGCCGGATGCCCGTCCGCGCAGGCGAGATTCACCAGCCTGCCCTCGCCCAGCACGAAGATGGTCCTGCCGTTGGGCAGCTCATACCCGGTTATGTTGTGCCTGGCCTCGTATTTGCGCACGGCGTATTTCTCAAGGCCCGCCATGTCTATCTCCACGTCGAAGTGCCCGGCGTTGGAGAGTATGGCCCCGTCGCGCATCAGCCCGAAGTGCTCTGTCGTGATGATGTCGCGGCAGCCCGTTACCGTGCAGAATATCTCCCCCACCCTGGCCGCCTCGCGCATCGGCATGACCTCAAAGCCGTCCATAACGGCCTCCAGCGCGCTGACGGGGTCCGTCTCGGTCACCGCGACGCGCGCGCCGAGACCCTTGGCGCGCATGGCCACGCCCTTGCCGCACCAGCCGTAACCGGACACCACCACGAGCTTGCCCGCGACAATCAGGTTGGTGGTGCGCATTATGCCGTCCCAGACAGACTGGCCGGTGCCGTAGCGGTTGTCAAACATGTGCTTGCAGTCGGCGTCGTTCACCAGCATCATCGGGAAGGGCAGCTCGCCCGCCTTTGCCAGCTTGTTTATGCGGGTGATGCCCGTCGTCGTCTCCTCACAGCCGCCTATGACCCCCGGGAGGAGTTCCGGGAAGCGGGTTCGCATGAGCTCGAGCAGCTCACCGCCGTCGTCGATTATTATGTTCGGCCCGGCCGAGAGCGCGGCCATAAGCTGCCGCTCATACTCCTCCTGAGGCGAGCCGTGCACCGCGTGTACCTCCATGCCGCCGCGGGCCAGCGCCGCGGCCACGTCGTCCTGCGTGGAGAGCGGGTTGGAGCCCGTGACATACATCTCCGCGCCGCCCGCGGCCAGCACGCGGCACAGATAGGCCGTCTTGGCCTCCAGATGGACGGAGAGCGCAATCTTCAGCCCCGCGAACGGCCTGCTCTCGGCAAAATCGGCCTCTATCCCGCGGAGCACGGGCATATTCCGGCGTACCCACTCTATCTTTCTCTCGCCCTCGGTGGCGAGCGCGATGTCAAATATGTCGTTCATACCCATCCTCCTCATTGATTTTAAGCATCCGCAGTCAGCACTTCATTGTATCACTCCCGCCGCCCCAATTCAACAAAAAACGGCGTCCCGTTTGTGTAAAAGCTGAGAAAGCCGCGGCATATGCTTCTCTGGGCCCGCGTCCTACGGGCGCGGGACACGCCTCCCGCGCCGCGCCGGGCCCTGGCGCGGAACCGGCGCGCCTGCCGGTCCGGGGAGCAATGCCATTTTTCGCCTTTTGTTCCCCGTATTCCGCCCGCCCGCGGCGGATTGTCCCCATTTTGATGAGACGGCCGGCCCCTTTCCGGCGAATTCCGGCGCGGCGCCCTCCCCGGTCCGTTTGCGGCGCCCGCCGCCCCCGCTCCCCTCACGGCCGAGTTTTGCATTTGGGAAAAGCATTCTTTTCAGTTCATATTTGAGCCGTTCTCGAAAATATTGCGTATATCTTGATTATTTGCGCCGGCTGTGATAAATTATAGGTGAACATCCAGCATTTAATTTTGTGCAAAAACACAGCAAAGTGGTCAAAAACGCTCCCGAGGTGATTTTACGGATGAACCGGGAAAAACTCGAAAGCTATCTGGAAAAGAATCCGTTTGCCAAGCTCAGCGACGTCGTCACCCAAATACTCTATGACGAGATCGTCGTGCTCGACATTCCCCCGGCCTCCAAGCTGAATATCAACCAGATTGCTACAGATTTTGGCATTTCCCGAACGCCCGTGGTCGAGGCAATAAACCGGCTGCAGGCCATAGGGTTTGTGGACACCAGGCCGCATGTCAGCGGCTTTTACGTCACGGACATGAGTCTGCGCGACATGATAGACCTCTACGACGCCCGCACTGCCATAGAGTGCGAGGCCGCCGCCCTCTGCGCGGAAAAGGCCTCTCCCGAGGCGATAGCCCAGCTGGACAGCCTGGCCGCCGAGTTCAAGAAGGCCGCCGTCCCCAAGCTGGACGGGAAGCGCCTGCAGGAGACCGACATGCCCTTCCACAAGCTCATAGTGGAGTCGTCCCGCAACAAATACCTGATAAGGAGCTACAACGAGCTGCTGCCGAACCTCACCATGTACCAGGGCTCCTGGCCCAAGTTCATAAGCCCCGACCAGGTCAACCCGTGGTCGAGCCAGGTGGTGCACCAGCACGGGGCCATTGTCTCCTCCATAAAGCTGCACATACCCGCGCTGGCGCGCCAGGCCATGGCCGAGCACATCAAGTCCAGCCTCAACTTCGTCGCGTATTCCGACAACACCGACGACCCCTTCTGGATTGTAAAGCGTTCCGCCGAAAAGACCGCCAAATCCAGATAGCCCTCCGCGGAGGCGCTTTTTTAAGACTGAAGATTAAGGAGCCAAGACTATGAAAGAGGTCATTGTCCTCATAGGCAATTACGGCAGCGGAAAGACCGAGCTCGCGCTCAATTTCGCCTTCAGGGCAGCGCGCCAGGGCAAGAAGGTCGAGCTGCTGGATCTCGACATGGTCAACACCTATTTCCGGCTCACGGACCGGGCAAATCTCGTCAAATCGCACGAGATACGGCTCGTGTCCCCCAATTTCGTCCACTCGAGCGTGGAGACGCTCTCGCTGCCGGCCGAGGTGGCCAGCGCGTTTGCCCTCGACTGGGATACGGTCATATTTGACGTCGGCGGGGACCCCGCCGGCGCCACCGCCCTGGGGCGTTACAAGGAGGATTTCGACGCCCTGCCGGAGGGGAGCCTGACCGTCCTGAACGTAGTCAATACCCGCCGGCCGATGGCCGGCACGCCGGCGAAGCTCGTGCGCCTCATGCGCGACATGGGACGCCCCTCGCGCCAGGCCGTGTCGGGCTTCATAAACAACACCAACCTCGCCCGCCTCGCCCGCCCGGAGGACCTGCGCTACGGCTACGAGGTAATCCGCGAGGCCTCCATCGCCTCCGGTGTCCCGGTGCTCTACACCACCGGCCGCCCGGACCTGCTCGAAACTTTCCTCAGCGAGGGCCATGACCCGGCCTTCATCGGCGAGCCCATGGCGATTGAGACCTTCATGCACCGAGACTGGGAGACCTTTACGAAAGAGGGGCTGTGAACAAAACTGTACGTACTTTATCAACACTCCATATCTGATGAGAAATGAGGTAGAAGCATGGTAAAACACACCATAAACGAGGAGCTCTGTAAGGGCTGCGGGCTGTGCGTCAGGGCCTGCCCGAAGAAGATCCTGCAGATCTCCAAGACCAAGCTCAACGCGAAGGGCTACCACCCGGCTGAGATGACCGACATCAGCGCCTGCATAGCCTGCGCGGCATGTGCCCGCACCTGTCCGGATGTCGTCATCCGCATCGAGAAGGAATAGGAGGAACGAGATATGGCATTGACTCTGATGAAGGGCAGCGAAGCCATAGCCGAGGCCGCCATCCGCGCCGGCTGCCGCTACTTCTTCGGCTACCCCATTACCCCCCAGACCGAGATACCCGAGTACATGTCCGAGCGCATGCCCGAAATCGGCGGCTGCTTCCTGCAGGCCGAGAGCGAAGTCGGCGCGATAAACATGGTCTACGGCGCAGCAGGGACCGGCGAGCGCGTGCTGACCAGTTCCTCCTCCCCCGGCGTCTCTCTGAAGCAGGAGGGCATCTCCTACATAGCCGGCGCCAAGCTGCCCTGCGTTATCATGAACGTCATGCGCGGTGGGCCCGGCCTCGGCAGCATCCAGGCCGGCCAGGCGGACTACTTCCAGGCCACCAAGGGCGGCGGCCACGGCGACTACCACCTCGTCGTATTCGCCCCTGCCTCCGTACAGGAGGCCATAGATATCATGTCCGTGGCTTTCGACACGGCCGACAAGTACCAGTGCCCGGTCATGATTGTCGCCGACGGCATGATCTGCCAGATGATGGAGCCGGTCGAGCTGCCGGAGATGAAGGAGTACAAGGTCGACCTGGAGAAGAAGCCCTGGGCCGCCAACGGCCACGGCTTCAGCAAAAAGTCCGGCCGCAGCATTATCAACTCCATGTACATAAACACCGAGGACCTCACCGTCCACAACCAGAACCTACAGGCAATCTACCGTGAGATAGAGGCCAACGAGGTCCGCTTCGAGGCCTACAACATGGAGAACGCCGAGATAATCGTCACCGCCTTCGGCACCGTCGCGCGCATCGCCAAGAGCGCCATCGACGACCTGAAGGAGGAAGGCATCAACGTCGGCCTGTTCCGCCCCATCACACTCTGGCCCTTCCCGTACAAGGAGCTGCATGACGCCGCCGTTGCCCCCGGCGTAAAGGCCGTGCTCGACGTCGAGCTCAACGCCGGCCAGATGCTGGAGGACGTCAAGCTCGCCGTGAACGGCGACACCAAGGTGGATCTGCTCAGCCGCCTCGGCAGCCAGATGCCGACTCCGGAGGAGATCAAAGAGAAGCTGCTCAGCATGAGGGAGGTACTGTAATGGCCGTTGTATTTGAAAAGACCAAGATGCTGACCGACAACGTGTTCCACTACTGCCCGGGCTGCAACCATGGCATAGCGCACCGTCTGGTCGGCGAGACCATAGAGGAGCTCGGCCTCGAGGACAACGTTATAGGCGTCGCCCCCGTCGGCTGTGCCGTTTTCGCCTACGACTACTTCAACTGCGACATGTACGAGGCCGCGCACGGCCGCGCCCCCGCCGTCGCCACCGGCATCAAGCGCGTCCACCCCGAGACCTGCGTGTTCACCTATCAGGGCGACGGCGACCTCGCCTCGATAGGCACCAACGAGATAGTCCACGCCGCCCACCGCGGCGAGAAGATCACCGTCATCTTCATAAACAACGCCATCTACGGCATGACCGGCGGCCAGATGGCCCCCACCACGCTGATAGGCCAGAAAACCACCACCAGCCCCTACGGCCGCAGCGAGGAGTGGAGCGGCGCGCCGATAAAGGTCTGCGAGATGCTCAGCCAGATCCCTGACTGCTACTACGCCGAGCGTGTTGCGCTGAACACCAACGCCAACATCATCAAGGCCAAGAAGGCCATAAAGAAGGCCTTCCAGTACCAGATGGAGGGCCACGGCCTGAACATCGTCGAGGTACTCTCCACCTGTCCCACCAACTGGGGCCTCAGCCCTGTCGAGGCCATGAAGTGGCTCGAGGACAACATGATCCCGTACTACCCGCTGGGCGTCTACAAGGATAAGGGGGCCGAATAAGATATGAAGGAACAGTGTATATTCGCAGGTTTCGGCGGCCAGGGCATGCTGCTCATAGGCAAATTCCTCGCCGAGGCCGGTATGGAGAGCGGGCTCAACGTCTCCTGGCTGCCCAGCTACGGCCCCGAGATGCGCGGCGGCACGGCCAACTGCTCCGTCGTCGTCTCCGACAGGCCCGTCGCCAGCCCGCTTATAGCCCAGGCCGACACCATACTGGCAATGAACAAGCCCTCCCTGCTCAAGTTTGAGGGCAACGTCAAGCCGGGCGGGCTCCTGCTCGTCAACAGCTCCATAATCGACGTCAAGACCTCCCGCACCGACGTCGACGCCGTCTACGTCCCCTGCAACGAGATAGCGGAGAGCGTGGGCAACCCTAAGGGCGCGAACGTCGTCTTTCTTGGCGCCTATGTTGCCAAAAAGCCCGATGTCATCTCCGAGGACGCCATCATAGAGGCGATGCGCGTAGAGCTCGGCGAGAAAAAGGCGCGGTTCCTGGAAGGCAACATCAAGGCCCTCAAGGCCGGCATAGCCTACGTCAAGGAAAATTACTAAGGCCCAATCCCCCGCCCAGGCGGGGGATTTTTTGTGCCGGGGCTGGCGTTTCCCGCCACGATCGCCAACCGGCACTCATCGTTGAAAATTCAATGCGGCGTATCAGCGCCGCCCGCCAGGGCCCTAATGCTCTCCCGGGTCCGGGCCCCCAAAAATCCCGGCCGGACTTTCGTCCGGCCGGGAAAAGCATTGGGGTGACAAGCGCGCTGGCTCACCCCACCGGTCTCATTTCCACTGCCAGGAGGCCACCTCCGGCAGATCGACGCCGTATTTTGCGATATACTGCTTGTGCTCGACGAGCTTGTCCTTCATCTGCTGTATCAGGTAGCTGCCGCGGTTGCCGAGCTGGGGCAGGTTGTACACCGCGGTCTGCACCAGGTTGAAGCGGTCCAGGCGGTTGAGCACGCGCATGTCGAAGGGCGTGGTGATGGTGCCCTCCTCTATATAGCCGCGCACATGCAGGTTCTTGTTGTAGCGCTTATAGGTCATCTCGTGTATCAGGCTGGGATAGCCATGGAAGGCGAACACGATGGGCTTGTCGCGGGTGAAGAGCGCGTCGTACTCGCGCTGCGGCAGCCCGTGCGGGTGCTGCTCCTCGCTCTGGAGGCGCATGAGGTCCACGACGTTCACCACCCTTATCTTGAGCTCCGGGAAGGCGTCGCGCAGTATGGTGACGGCCGCCAGGGTCTCAAGCGTCGGCGTGTCGCCGCAGCAGGCCATGACTATGTCGGGCTCGGCTCCCTCGTCGGTGCTCGCCCACTGCCATATGCCTATGCCCTGGGTGCAGTGCTTGACGGCCTGTTCCATCGTCAGCCACTGCGGGCGAGGGTGCTTGGAGGCGACTATGACGTTGACATAGTTGCGGCTGCGGATGCAGTGGTCGAAGCAGCTCAGGAGGCAGTTGGCGTCCGGGGGCAGGTAGAGGCGCACCACATCGGCCTTCTTGTTCGCCACGTGGTCCAGGAAGCCCGGGTCCTGATGGGTGAAGCCGTTGTGGTCCTGCTGCCAGACGTTACTGGCGAGGACGTAGTTGAGAGAGGCTATGTCCGCCCTCCAGGGAAGCTGGGCGCAGACCTTGAGCCACTTGGCGTGCTGGCTGAACATGGAGTCCACTATGCGGATAAAGGCCTCGTAACTGTTGAAGAAGCCGTGCCGTCCCGTGAGCAGGTAACCCTCCAGCATGCCCTGGCAGACGTGCTCGGAGAGCATGGAGTCCATCACGCGGCCGTCCGCCGCCAGATGGTCGTCGATGTCCAGCGTCTCCCCGTCCCAGGCCCTGTCGGTCTCCTCAAAAACGGCGCTCAGGCGGTTTGACGTGGTCTCGTCCGGCCCAAATGCCCTGAAGTTGCGCTCGGAGGCGTTCAGCTTGTATATATCGCGCACGAACTCGCCGAGCTTGGACATGTCCTGCGCCTCCACGCTGCCCGGGAAGGGCACGTTGACCGCGTAGTCCCGGAAGTCCGGCATCCGCAGATCTCGCAGGAACTTGCCGCCGTTGGCATTGGGATTGGCGCCCATTCTCCGCTCCCCGCGCGGCGGGAAGTCCAGCAGGTCCGGCATCGGCACGCCGTTGCTGTCGAAGAGCTCCTCGGGGCGGTAGCTGCGCAGCCACTCCTCTATCTGGCGGATATGCTCGGAGGAATCCGGCTGTATGGGCACCTGGTGCGCCCTCCAGTAGCCCTCCACCTTCAGCCCGTCCACATAGTCGGGCCCCGTCCAGCCCTTGGGCGTGCGCAGGACTATCATGGGCCACTTGGGCCTGAGCATGCTGCCCCTCTCGCGCGCGTCGGCCTGGTAGGAGAGTATCTTCTCAATGCACGCGTCCATGGTGTCCGCCATCTTGCGGTGCATCTCCATCGGGTCGGAGCCCTCGACAAAATACGGCTCCCAGCCGCAGCCGTTGAAGAAGCTCTCCAGCTCCTCGTGCGGTATGCGCGCAAAGACGGTGGGGTTGGCTATCTTATAGCCGTTGAGGTGGAGTATGGGCAGCACGGCGCCGTCGGTTCTGGCGTTTATGAACTTGTTGAGCTGCCAGCTGGTGGCCAGGGGGCCGGTCTCCGCCTCGCCGTCGCCCACCACGCAGGCCACGATGAGGCCCGGGTTATCCGTAACCGCCCCGAAGGAGTGCGCCAGGCTGTAGCCCAGCTCTCCGCCCTCGTTTATCGAGCCCGGGGTCTCGGGCGCGACATGACTCGGTATGCCGCCGGGGAACGAGAACTGCTTGAACAGCCTCTGCATCCCCTCGCGGTCGCGCGTGATGTTCGGGTAGACCTCCTGATAGCTGCCGTCCAGCCAGTCCTGGGCGACCATGGCGTTGCCCCCGTGCCCCGGGCCGGAGACATATATCATGTCGAGGTCAAATTCCTTTATGACTCTGTTGAGATGGGTATAGACGAAATTCTGCCCCGGGACAGTGCCCCAGTGCCCGACAATTTTCTTCTTGATGTCACTCTCGCTCAGCGGCTTCTCCAGCAGCGGGTTGTCGAGCAGATAGAGCTGGCAGGCGGAGAGATAATTGGCCGCTCTCCAGTACCTGTCCATAAGCACCAGTTCCTGCTCCGTGGCCGGATTCCTAACGCTATCCGACATATTATGCCTCCTTTTAAGAGTTATCTGACGGCCCATGTCCATGGGCAGCTATAGTATATCATTCTTTTCCCAAAAGAAAAGCATGTTTTTGCTTTTTGTCCTCTCCCATTGACAACAATCCCCGCTTGGGTTATAATCACTTCAAATTATTTAAATAATTTTTCACGGAGGCGAACATGGACATCTTCTCCAAGTGCAGCGCATTCACCCTGGCGCGAGAGTGCCGGGAACAGGGCATATACCCCTACTTCCACGCCCTGGAATCCCGCCAGGACACTGTCGTCACCATGGAGGGCGGCCGGCGCATCATGCTCGGCTCAAACAACTATCTCGGACTCACCATCCACCCGGAGGTGGTGGCGGCGGCCTCGGACGCGCTGTGTCGGCTGGGCACCGGCTGCTCCGGCTCCCGGTTCCTGAACGGGACGCTGGCCCTGCACCTGGAGCTGGAACGCGAGCTCGCCGCGTTCCTGCGCAAGGAGGACTGCGTCACCTTCTCCACCGGCTTCCAGTCAAATCTCGGCATCATAAGCGCCCTTGTCGGCCGCGGCGACTACGTGATATGCGACCGTGAAAACCACGCCAGCATATACGACGGCTGCCGCCTCTCCGGAGGGAGGATGCTCCGCTACAGGCACAGCGACATGGGAAGCCTTGAGGAGCGGCTGAAGTCCGTGCCAGAGGGAGCCGGTATCCTTATCGTGACGGACGGCGTGTTCTCCATGGGCGGCGACATCGC
>CALWYN010000002.1 GCA_944385755.1 uncultured Oscillospiraceae bacterium | reverse complement strand
AGCTCCTCCTCGGTGCGCAGGCCCAGGGTGTAGATCTCGGTGGTGCTCGTCTCATTAAAATAAACAACTATCAGCACCACCTCGTCGTAGCTCTGCGGCCAGGCGCCGTATATCACGTCGTACTGGTCGAGCAGGGTCTGGTTTATCAGCTCGCCGTCCTCGCCGGGGAGCATCTCCTGCCAGGCCTCAAAGCCCGAGTAGAAGTCGCCCATCGTGTCGAAGTAGCTGGAGAAGTCGCCGCCGTACATGTTTGCCATGAGGCCGTTCAGGAGCTCCACGACGTCGCTCTTCACGACGTTTCCGTCGGAGTCCCTGGTGTATATGTCGAAATTGGGATTATAGACGTACTGTATGGCGCTCGTGAACTGCTCTATCCCTCCGCCGTTGGAATCCAGGTATTCCTTCAGGGAGGCGAGGTCGTTCGTCTCGGTGTCCATGCTCATGAGGCTGTCCATTAGGTCGTACATTATGACGTTCGAGTAGACCGCGTCGCGCTCATGCGCCTCGCCGTCCGAAGCGGCGCCGGCCATGGCCTCAATCATGCTCGAGAGGTCGGCGGCCTCGGCCTCTATGGTGAGGGGATAGGTGCTCAGCGTGTCCTCCTGCACCTGATCTATGTAGGTCTGTATGCCGTTGGAGAGCGAGAGTATAAGGGCTATGCCGATTATGCCTATGCTGCCGGCAAAGGCCGTGAGGATGGTGCGGCCCTTCTTGGTCATCAGGTTGTTCAGCGAGAGGGAGAGCGCCGTGAGGAAGGACATGGAGGGCTTCTTCTTGCCGCTCTCGGACCGCTGTACGGCCATGGAGCCGTCATAGGGGTTGGAGTCGCCGGTTATCTGACCGTCCAGCAGCCGGACGGTGCGCGTGGCGTAACGCTCCGCCAGGTCGGGGTTGTGCGTGACCATTATCACGAGCTTCTCCTGGGCAATCTCCTTGAGTATGTCCATGACCTGGACGCTCGTCTCGCTGTCCAGCGCGCCGGTGGGCTCGTCGGCGAGGAGGATGTCCGGGTCGTTTATCAGCGCGCGGGCTATGGCCACGCGCTGCATCTGCCCTCCGGACATCTGATTGGGCTTCTTGTTTATCTGGTCGCCCAGGCCCACGCGCTCCAGGACCTTTATCGCGCGCTCGCGCCGCTCCTCCCGGGAGACGCCGGAGATGGTGAGCGCCAGTTCGACGTTCGCGAGCACGCTCTGGTGCGGGATGAGGTTATAGCTCTGAAAGACAAAGCCTATGGAGTGGTTGCGGTAGGTGTCCCAGTCCTTGTCGCCGTACTCCTTGGTGGAGCGGCCGTTTATGACGAGGTCGCCGCTGGTGTACTGGTCCAGGCCGCCGATTATATTCAGCAGCGTCGTTTTGCCGCAGCCGGAGGGGCCGAGCACGGCCACGAATTCACTCTCGCGGAAATCTATGGAGACGCCGCGGAGCGCGTGCACGGCCGTGTCCCCGACAGTATAGTCCTTGGTTATATTTTTGAGCGTGAGCAAGAGAACCGTCCCTTTCTTTGACAATATCGCACGTCGGCGATTATACCGCGCTTTTGTGAACAAATCAAGAATAAGCGGAACTTTAAGCGGCGGGAAATGCCTCGGAAAGGGGCAAAAGACCCGCAATGGGGGTAAAACCGGACAGCGAAAGCAAAATTGTATAGATTCGCGGGAGCCGAGAGGCGCCGTCGGGAGAGCCCCCGCCCGGGCCGGGATATGGTTCGCCCCTCCCCTCCCGTGCGGGAGGGGAGGGGCGGCGCTCCGAGAAGGTTGGGCTCAAAGCTCCATGAAGAGGCGGCTGCCGGCGTGTTTCAGATAGAAATACAGTGCGGCGCAGGCGGCGGCGAGCGCGGCGGCGCAGATATAGAGGAACACGGTGACCCCGAGCACGTCCGAGAGGACAAAGCCGTAGAGTATGCACGGGGCGGCCAGCACGCCCCAGGAGGCGAACATCGTCACCATGACGGAGGCGCTGTTTTTGACCACTGCGGTCTCGTTTATGTAGTCGAATTTAGGGAGCTTGAGGTTCATGACGACGCCGAAGAGTGCGCCGAACAGCGTCATGAGCGCGGGGATCAGTATGACCGCGGCGGCCTCCGCGGCGGAAAACGGCAGTGCGGCGACGCATATCACGGAGGCGATGAGCGTGACGGGCAGGGCCACGACCAGGTGGAGGTTCACCTTGCTCATGAGCACGGTGAACGCGCTGACCGGGAGGCTCTTGAGCAGCCAGAGCGTCCTGCCCTCGAGGGAGATGCTCGGTGCGCTTATCACGTCCGTGGCACACAGAAAGCACAGCGCAATGACGATGAACGCCGCCATCCAGCCCTCCGGCAGGATGGCCAGCACCATTATGAGCGTTTCGCGGTATATGAGCAGCGCGACGGCCGCGGCGAGCGTCAGGATTGTGCCCAGGGCGGCGTTGAGGATGTACATGCCGTTGCTGGCGAAGCGGGAGAGCTCCTTGCGGAGCATGGCGCCGGCCGCCGTGCCGACTTTCAGCTCCCGCTCGCGGTAGACGGCCTTTTTGGCCGAGGGGCGCCGGGTGGTGACCGCCAGGAAGCCCCGGGAGAGTATGGCGCAGACGAGGGCGAAGGGCACGAGGCAGCAGGCCGCGAAGGCGGCGAGCTGCAGCGCATCCGCCGAGGCGACGGCAGTGCCGAAGGCGTATATGGGGTAGACGTAGGACATGCTCCCCGCTATGCCGGAACTGTTCGTGATGAGTTCCGTGAGCAGGGTCTGGAAGTTCATATATATGTAGAAGTAGGCCGCCAGGAAGATGAGATAGAGGACCATGGTCACGATGGTCTTGTTGCGCATCCGCGCCGTAATAGCCGCGAGCAGCCAGGCGAAGAGGCAGGTCAGGGTCAGTATCAGGAAGGGCAGAAGGAGCGCGCAGAGCACGAAGCAGACTATTCCCATGGCCGAAGAGCCCACATTCATGAGCCAGACAACCCCCACCGGGACCAGCACGACGAGCTCGAGCGCGTAGTTCAGGCCGAGGAGCACCGCCATCCGGGAGCCGAGTATGTACCTGGGCGGCACCGGCATCGAGAGCAGCAGTTCGTTGTCCCTGGCGTTGAAGAGCTGCTGCTGGGCGGTGAACACGCTGCCGATGAAACACAGCGCGATGGCCATGAGTGCGCCCATGGCGAAGTAGAACCAGTCGAGACCGGTCTCGTGGAGGGGTACGGCCAGGGCGTCGAACATGGCGCCGAACATGAGGACGAACACGCCTACGACATATACGGCGAGGACGGCGATGAGCAGCTTCATCCCAATGCCGCGCCTCTTCTCCTTTTTGGAGCTACGGAAGAGGGAGGCCCTGACGCTGGCGAGCTGGACTCTGAGCAGTGCTGCGAACATATTACTCCTCCTCCAGTTCGAGGAACACTTCCTCCAGAGAATCGTCGCCGCGGACCTCGTCCATGGTGCCGGACTTTATGAGCTTCCCGCTCTTGATTATCGCCACCATGTCGCAGAGCTTTTCGGCCACCTCCAGCACGTGCGTGGAGAAGAATATCGCCCCGCCGTTGTCGCAGTGCTCGCGCATGAGCCCCTTCAGCTTGTGCGAGGCCACGGGGTCGAGGCCGACAAAGGGCTCGTCCATGATTATGAGCCTGGGCGAGTGGACCAGGGCGGAGATTATCGCGAGCTTCTGCTTCATGCCGTGGGAGTAGGCGCTTATCGGCTCGGCGAGGTCCGCCGTGAGCTCAAAGATCTCCGCGTACCTGTGTATCCGCTCCTGGCGCTCGGCCTGGGGCACGGCGAATACGTCGCAGATGAAGTTCAGGTATTTTATCCCGGACAGGAAATCGTAGAGGTCGGGGTTGTCCGGTATGTAGGCCAGGGAACGCTTGCACTCGAGCGGCTCGCTTTTGATGCTCCTGCCGCCGATATATATCTCCCCGGAGTCGAAGTTCATGATGCCGCAGCAGGCCTTGATGGTCGTGGTCTTTCCCGCGCCGTTGTGGCCGATGAAGCCGTAAATCTGGCCGGGGCGTATGTGCAGCGTGAGGTCGTCCACGGCGCGCTTGTTGCCGTAGGTCTTGGTAAGGTGCTCTATCCTGAGCATGGCGGTGTCCTCCTTGAGTGTATTGGGCGCCGGTCCGGCGCGGGGATCCCGGGCGGCCTCCGGCGGATTGGGCGGTACCCGGCGGCCGGAACCGCGGCGCCAGTTTGCCGCCGAAATCCCAACAATTTATCAACTGCGGCGCGGGCCCCCGGGGCCCTGCCGCCTCTCACATTTTCCGCGCGCATGCGGAAGTGGGGCGCAGTTATTGACGCGGGTAAAAACGGCGCCGTTTCGGCCTTTACAAAAGCCCGTCCATGTCATAAAATTGACAGAGAGAAGGGGGCGGTCACATGAAGTCACGCATAATTTTCCTCGCGCTGTCCGCGCTCATCCTCATCGGCGCCTTCGCCCTGGCGGGCGCGCCGGAGGGCGCGGCCCCGGAGACGGATGACGCCGTCGTGCTTGCGGTAGCAACGGACCTGCACTACATAGCGCCGGAGCTGACGGACAACGGGGAGTATTTTACCGACATGGTGACGGACGCCGACGGCAAGGTCATGCTGTATATAGACGAGCTGATCAGGGCCTTCGCGGCCGAAATAGCCGAACGGCAGCCAGACGCGCTCATACTCTCCGGCGACCTGAGCTTCAACGGCGCGACACTCAGCCACGAGGCCCTCGCGGAGATACTGTATGAAATCGAGGCCGCGGGGGTGCCGGTGTACGTCATCCCGGGGAACCACGACATGAACAGCTCCATGGCCGCGCGCTTCACCGGGGACGGCTACGAGCTTGTCGACAGCCCCTCCGAGGGGGAATTCGAGGAGATTTACGCGGACTTCGGCTTCGGCGAGGCCCTCAGCCGCGACGAAAAGTCCCGCAGCTACACCGCCCGGCTCGCGCCGGGGCTGCGTCTGCTCATGCTCGACGTGAACACGCGCACCGACCCGGGCTATGTCCTCCCCGGGACCTTCGAATGGCTCGAGGCGCAGCTGGCCGAGGCAGAGGCCGCGGGCGACAGGGTCGTGGCGGTGAGCCATCAGAACATCTACCCGCACAACCCGTTTTTCACCTCCGGGTACGTCATAGGCAACGGCGGGACGCTCCACTCGCTGTACACGGAGTACGGGGTGCTCTGCAACCTCAGCGGGCACATACACCTCCAGCACACGTTCGGCGAAGGCCTGCCGGAGATAGTCACGTCGTCCCTCGCGGTCAACCCCAACCAGTACGGGCTGCTGACCATAGACGGGGAGCACTGCGAGTATGAGACCGCGCGTGTCGACGTCTCCTCCTGGGCGGAGGAGCGGGGCCTGGACGACGAGAACCTTTTGGATTTCGGGGAGTACTCGGAGCGGTTCTTCTATGAGACGCACATAAACCAGGCGCTCGCGCAGCTCGGCGGGGCCGAAAACGCCGGAGAGCTCGCGGACTTCTACGCCGGGGTGAACCTGAACTACTTCGCCGGCCGCTGCGACCTGATCGAGTGGGACGAGGCGATGCTGGACGGCTGGTCCGGCGTGGGGTATTTCATCCCCGCGTATTTTGAGAGCATCCGGCAGGACACGGCGGACCACACGCGCCTGAGCTGGTGAGGAGCGGCCCGGCGCGGGAATCCCGGGCGGCCGCCGGCGGGGCGCGCAGCCCGGGCCGCGCGTCTTTCAGCGTGGACGCCCGGCGGCCGGCGCAGCGGCGCCAGTTGCCGCCAAAATCCCAGCAGCTTATCAATTTTCGCCCGCCGGAACTCGCATTGCGGCTTCCGGCGCATTTTTTGGGGGGGAGGCCGTGGGTAAATGAGTTATGGCCCAAGTTCTGCCTCCAGCCGCGAGTAAAACTCCTCTGTCCATCCACACTGCCCAGGTTGAAAAGCCAGCGCCCGCCCGAAGAATCCTCCAGGGCGATGAAGGACAGAACGGTGAAGTTCAGGCAGAGGCGGCACTCGCCGTAACCCTCGAGCTCAAACACGCCCTCCAGCAGCCCGCTGGCGTCCTTTCCGCTGATGAGGGTGTACTCCGGAAGCGAGTCGAGCAGCTCCGCGGAGGCTATATCGGCGAGGGGCAGCTCAAACTGCCTGGTTATCCGGCTGACGGTGAGGAGCTCTCCGGAGAGTTCCGCCCGGCGGGGTATGTAGTTTGAGCCGAGCCAGGCGAAGAGGACGAGGGTGACGGTGAGGCCCACGGCCCAGCGGATACGTTTGGTCTTTTTATCCATAAAGCGCCTCCTTGTATTGTCATAATTGGGCCCTCCGCGGGACCCGTGTACCCATTTAGGGGCTCCGCGCGAATCCGGCGCTTTTCAAAGGGCATCCTGAGCGGCGGGCGCGGATATTTGAACGGCTGCGCCGGGCGTCAGGCCGTAAGCGCCAGTATCTCCCCGTAGAGCGCCTCGGTCTCCTCCGGCGAGTTCAGGGAGAAAAGCCACGCCCCGTCCGGCGCAGTCACCGCGATGAACGGCGGCTCGCTCTGATTGAGGCTGACCGTGCAGCGCCCGTAGCCCCCGGCGTCATATGTGCCCTCGGAGAGGAAATACACGCCGATGCCGCTCACCTTGCTCAGCGGCGGCGCGGACTCCAGCAGCTCCACGGACTCTATTTCGCCGAGCGGCACCTCAAAACTGGTGAACAGGTGCCTGAAATGCAGCGCACCGTCCCTTATCTCCGCCCTTCGCGGCGTGAAGATTGCGAAGAGTATGAAGGCCGTTATCACGAGCAGCAGAATGGCCGTGAATATAATCCGCGCGTTGAGACTGCCCTTGCGTTCTTTCATGGCAACACCTCCGTCACTTTTTATATCTCGCGAATGCCTTTTCGGCGTCAAGGCGTACATCCTTGAAGAAGAGAATGGGCCAAACCCCAAAGGCTGAGACGGCGAGGCCCTGCGCCGCAAACAGCGAGAGCGCGGCCCCGGAGGCGAATATTGCCGCCCAGAGAAGAAAGCTGTTGCGCCGGCCGCGCCGCATCCGCCGCGTGTCGTACAGCGCGCGCTTTTCCGGCGGCAGCGAGCCGAAGCCGCTTATGAGCCGGACTGCGCTTTCCCCGGGCGCGGTGAAAACCGCCCCACAGCAGGAACAGCGCACGGAAAAGGCCGCAGGTTATGGCTCCGATGTTGGCGTCCATGCTATTGCCTCCAGAATTTTCTCGTACAGCGCCTCGGTCTCCTCAGGGGTGTCCAGGGCAAATATCCGCGACATGTCAGGCGTGACCACGGCGATATACGGCGGCTCATTGGGGTTCAGGCTTATCCGCGTGTTTTCATAGCCCTCGACGTTGAAGCGGCCCTCCGCCAGGTTGGGCAGCCCGGTGCCGGCCACGCGGCGGGCGCTCGGCAGGTCGTAGAGGAGCTCCAGGGAAGTGATGCCGTCCAGGGGGATCTCGTACTTCTCCATGCCGTGTTCGAAATAGAGCGTGCCGCCCTCGATCCCGGCCTCAACGGGCGCGGAGAAGCCCAGCGAGACGGCGATTGAGAGCACCATGAGCCCCAAGAGCAGCGCGGCGGTGAGGGCCATGAACACCTTGCCGGAAGTGCGGCCGACGTTGACACCCATGCCGGAGCCGGTCCGGTCGTTGATGAAGAGGTGCCTGTCGTTGGGGTTGTTGTAGAACATGCCCCAGATCCACAGGTCGTCCTCGTCGACATAGCCGCTCTCGCCGGCGGTGAGGCGCTCCTGAGTGCGGCGCACGGTGAACTCGGTGGAGAGGCAGAAGCCAATCAGCGCGAACATGTACACCGCCGTCAGCACCAGCGTCCAGAGCGCGCTGTCCTGCAGCAGCCAGAAGGCGAGCATGAAAATCGCGGTCAGATAGCTGGTGGCCAGCAGCATCTTGCCCCAATTGTAGCGCCGCACGCGGGTGAGCGCGGCGTTCTTGCCGCTGTCCGGGCCTGCCACGTCGCCGCGCTGGCGCAGAATGAGCGGGTAGAGGAACATGCACAGCAGGCCGATGAAGACCATCGTGGCCGACATGGCGAGCCCGCCCCGGTGTTCGGCCCCGTCCCCGGAGAGCAGAGCCGCAGCCAGCGGGACCAGGGCAATCAGCACCGGGGGCAAAAACGCCCGCCGCTTCAGCGCCTGCGCCGGCTCGGCGGCGGCCTTCAAATCGACGACCACCGCGCCCGTGTAGGGCACGCGCCAGCCCTCGGCCTTTTTCAGCGCGGCCAATTTGCGGTTCGCGCGCACGTAGAACACATAGGGCACGAAAACCGCCACGATAAGCAGCGCGATGCTCCACATGATGAACTCGCCGAGACTGAGAAAGGCCAGCGCGGCGAAGAGCAGCGCCATGACGCCGGTGCTGAGCCAGACATTCCGCTTGAAGCGCCTGACGATATCCCTGACGCGCCCGTCGCCCTGGGCCAGGAGCGGCAGTGTGACGCCGAGGACGATGTTCTTCTTCGGCCTGGCCTCGTTCGTGAGCAGCACGGCTATGAGAATAAGGCAGGGAAACATTATGACGAACCAGAATATGACCACTGCGGCCTCACCCATTGTCCACACCTCCATTGTAGATGCCGCGGCAGAGATCCACGAAGGCCTCCTCGCTGATTCCGGCCAGGCGGGCCTCGGCGGCTATGACCCGCAGGGCCCCGAGGTAGTGGCCGCTAAGGCCACCGGCCCCGGAGGAGCCGGTCACGACGGTGCCGCCCCTGCGGTCCGTCGTGATGTAGCCGTCCTGCCTCAGCGTGGAATAGGCCTTGCTGACCGTCATCATGTTCACGCCGGACTGCTCGGCCAGCGCCCTTATTGTGGGCAGCTTTTCACCCGCCGCGAGTTCCCCCGACGCTATCCCCAGAATTATCTGATTGCGTATCTGGAGGTAAATCGGCGTCTTGCTTGAGAAATCCAGGCTCAGGAGCACCGTGTCCCACCTCCCCTCGGTGTATTATTTGTATTATAGAGTATAATGCAAATAATACAGAATGTCAAGGCCCCGCGGCAAAATCCCCGGCGGCCCGAGGCCGCCGGGGATGGAGGTTATTTTTTGTAGCCGTCCTTCAGGGCCACGGCGCGGTTGAACACCAGGTGCTCCGGGGTGGAGTCGGCGCTGTCGCGGCAGAAATAGCCCTGCCGCAGGAACTGGAAGTGCGCGCCGCTGCTCTCGTCGGCCAGCATCTTCTCCACCTTGCAGCCGGTCAGGACCTCGAGGCTCTGGGGATTCACATACTCGAGGAAGGCGTCGCCCAGGGAATCCGGATCGGGGTGGGTGAAGAGGTAGTCATAGAGGCGCACCTCGGCGTCGGCGCAGTTGCCGGCGTCCACCCAGTGCATCGTGGCGCCTTTGACCTTGCGGCCGTCGGCGGGGTCGCCGCCGCGGCTGTGGGGGTCGTACTCGGCCAGGACCTCGACCACGTTGCCCTCGTCGTCCCGGACAAAGCCGGCGCAGCGAATCAGGTACGCGCCCTTGAGGCGGCACTCCAGCGCGCAGGCCTCCCCGTCCTCGGCGGGGCAGAGGCGCTTGTATTTGGGGGCTCGGTGCTCCATGAAGTCCTCGTGTTCGATATAGAGGTGCCTGGAGAAGGAGACGGTCCGGGTGCCGGCGTCCGGGTCATTGGGGTTGTTCTCTATCTCCAGATATTCCGTCTGCCCCTCCGGATAGTTGACTATGGTCAGCTTGAGCGGGCGGAGCACGGCCATGGCCCTCCTGGCGTGCAGGTTCAGGTCCTCGCGCAGGCAGTGCTCGAGGAGCTCGTATTCGACCGTGTTCGGCGTCTTGGCCACGCCGATGCGCTCGCAGAAATCGCGTATGGACTCCGCGGTGTAGCCGCGGCGGCGCAGGCCGCACAGCGTGGGCATGCGGGGATCGTCCCAGCCGGAGACGTAGCCGTTTTCCACCAGCGTGCGGAGCTTGCGCTTGCTCATGACGGTGTAGGTGATGCCCAGGCGGGCAAATTCTATCTGGCGGGGGCGGCAAGGCACGGAGACGTTGTTCACCACCCAGTCGTACAGCGGGCGGTGATCCTCGTACTCGAGCGAGCAGAGGGAGTGCGTTATGCCCTCGAGGGCGTCCTGTATGGGGTGGGCGAAGTCGTACATGGGGAAGATGCACCACTTCGTGCCCTGGCGGTGGTGCTCGATATAGCGTAGCCTGTAGAGCACGGGGTCGCGCATGTTGAAGTTGCCGCTGGCGAGGTCGATTTTGGCCCTGAGGGTGTATTTGCCCTCCGGGAACTCGCCAGCCCTCATGCGGCGGAAGAGGTCGAGGCTCTCCTCCGCGGGGCGGTCGCGCCAGGGGCTGCGGGCGGGGGTGTTGGTGTCGCCGCGGTACTCCCTGAACTGCTCGGGCGTGAGCTCGCAGACGTAGGCCAGACCCTTTTTTATGAGCTCTTCGGCGTACTGATAGGTCTGCTCGAAGTAGTCCGAGCCGTAGAAGAAGCGGTCGCCCCAGTCGAAGCCCAGCCAGTGGATGTCCTCCTGTATCGCGTCGACGTACTCCGTGTCCTCCTTGGCGGGGTTGGTGTCGTCCATGCGGAGGTTGCAGATGCCGCCGAAACGCTCGGCAGTGCCGAAGTCGATTATCAGGGCCTTGCAGTGGCCTATGTGCAGATAGCCGTTCGGCTCGGGCGGGAAGCGGGTGTGGACCCTCTGGCCCTCGAAGCGCCCGCCGGGGGCTATGTCCTCGGCTATGAAAGCCTCAATAAAATTTTTCGCGCTCGCGTCCATCTCTTATGCCTCTCTTTATATAATAGTTGAGCTGATATCAAGTTCTCTCATTATACACGCATTTTTTTCTGTTTACAACAACTAATTCCCGCGATATAATCTTTTGAAGGGGTGAAGCTCGAAATGACCGACATTATTATAATCGGCGGAGGGCCGGCGGGCATCTCCGCGGCACTGACGGCCATGCACCGCGGCAAGAGCGCGCTCATAATCTCCTCCGCGCCGGAGGACTCTCCGCTCTGGCGGGCGGAACACATTGACAACTACCCGGGGGTGCCGGGCGCAACGGGCCGCGAACTGCTCACGGCGCTCACCGAGCACGCCAGACGCTCGGGCGCCGGGTTCATGCGCGGCCACGCCCTGAGCGTGATGCCTATCGGGGAGAATTTCGGCGTCTCCGTGGGTCCCGACTTCGTGGAGGGCCGGGCGGTAATAATAGCCTCCGGGCTGGCCCGCGGGAAGGAATTCCCGGGGGAGCGGGAGTTCATGGGCCACGGCGTCAGCTGCTGCGCCACCTGCGACGGGATGCTCTACCGGGGCAGGCGCGTGGCCGTGATAGGCCTGTCGGCCGACGCGCCGGAGGAGGCGGAGTACCTGCGCTCCATAGGCTGCCTTGTGGAGTATTTCGGCCCCGGGCGCGCAAAGCGGTACGAGATACGCGGCTCGGAGCGCGCGGACACCCTGGTGGCGGACGGCGTGGAATACCCGGTGGACTGCGTGTTCGTGCTCAGGCCGGGCGTGGCCCCGGATTCGCTCCTGCCCGGGCTGGAGACGGAGGGCGGACGCATAAAGACCGGGCCGGACATGTCCACGAGCGTCCCCGGCGTGTTCGCCGCGGGGGACTGCACGGGCGCGCCGTATCAGGTGGCAAAAGCCGCGGGTGAGGGGAATATAGCCGCCCTCGCGGCGTCAAAATATATTGAGAACAAAAGCAAGGAGGAGACAAGAGATGGCGATATATCATCTTGACGGGAAAAATTTTGACGAGGTAACCGGCTCCGGCCGCTGTGTTGTGGATTTCTGGGCGACCTGGTGCGGGCCCTGCCGCATGCAGGCCCCCATACTTGACGAGGTGGACCAGGCGGTTGACGGGCGGGCCAAGGTCTGCAAGGTGGACGTGGATGCCGAGCCCGAGCTGGCGGCCCGCTTCGGCGTCATGAGCATCCCCACCCTGGTCTATTTCCAGGACGGCAAGATTACCGGCAAGGCCGTGGGCGTGCAGTCCAGGTCCCAGGTGCTCGCCGCGCTCGGAGAGTGACTCGCGGGCAAAGAACAGCTCCCTGGGGCCGAGCCTGTCGAAAAAGGCGTCAGCATTTTTCGACAAAGGGGTGCTCGCTGCGCTCCGCGCCTCGGTCGTCCGCCGCAGACGGACGATTCGACGCTCGCTCCGCGCAAAGTGTTTTTCCCGACGCACATGTCGCCGGGAAAAACGGATCTCACTTTCTTTCGCCGCCCGCGGGCGGCGAGACTCTGCGAGGCTTTTTCGACACACCGAACTCCCGGGAGCCCCTTTCAGGGCTCCCGGGAGCTGTTTCAGTCTGTCCCGCAATCGTCCGGGGACGGCGCAGCCGGGGTATTCGGCCGTATACACGCGGGGGAGGCGGCCTGTGCGCGGCCTGCATGCCGGAGGGATCGGGCGGGGCGAGGGCGGCGCATAAGAGCCTTTTCGTCTCTGGCCTCAATTCCATGCAACGCGGCGCCGAAACCGCGCCGCGCGGCTCAGGCACGCGGGCCGAAAATGCCCCGCACCCTGTCCATATAGTCGGGCAGCGCCTGCTCAAAGGCGACGCCGTCGCGTCTGGGCGTGCCGCGCCGGTATGTCAGCTCTATGCTGTCCGCCACCAGGGCGCTCGCCGCCTCCAGCGCCGGGCCGACCGGCGCGCCGCGCGTGAGCAGCGCGGCAAAGGCGGAGGCGAAGATGTCCCCCGTGCCGTAGAACACCCCGCCGCGCTCCGGGCGCATGGCGGCGTGGCGCCGCCCGCTCTCGCGCTCGAGCACCACCGTGCCTATCTCCCCTCCGCCGGGGTGGACGCCGGTGACGGCTATTATGCGCGGGCCGAGGGCCGCCAGGCCCTCGAATATGCGCTCGATGTACTCCCGGCTGTGTGGCGCGGGGCGGTATTCCTCGCCGGAGAGCAGCGCGGCCTCGGTTATATTGGGCGTTATCACGTCCGCGCGCGAGCAGAGGCGGCGGAAGGTATCGCGCATGGAGTGGTCGAAGCCGGCGTAGTAGCTGCCGTTGTCGGCCATGGCGGGGTCGCAGACGATGAGCGTGTCCTCGTCCGCTATCAGGCCGTAGACCTCCTCGAGGACGCGCTCCTGCTCGCTGGAGGCGAGGTAGCCGGAGTAGACCC
Organism: uncultured Oscillospiraceae bacterium; assembly: GCA_944385755.1. Taxonomy (GTDB): domain Bacteria; phylum Bacillota; class Clostridia; order Oscillospirales; family Oscillospiraceae; genus Scatomorpha. The sequence continues at coordinate 14,094 of CALWYN010000002.1, read as the reverse complement.
CGTCGAAGCACAGGCCGAGGGAGTGCCAGTGCCGGGCTATGGGCAGCATCTGGTCGGTCAGGTCCCGGAAAGTCCAGCCGGTGAACTCGCCGGTGTGCGTGCTCAGGAGGGCCGTGGGGATGCAGGCGCACTCCACGCCGGAGGCGGAGACCACGGGCAGGGCCACGGTGAGCGAGCATTTCCCGAATCCGGAGATGTCGTGTATGGCCGCTATTCTCTTCATGCTTTCAAAAGTGTCCATGCCGGCATTTTAGCACAATTTACCCGGACAGGCAAGGCGGGAGAGGGGAACCTTTGGGCCGCGCGCTCGTCCAAATTCAGAGTTTTCGCCCCGTTTTTCCCAATTGGCTTGAAATCCGTCGGGAAATGCGTTATTATGTCAACGAATCCACAGCAACGGAGGTCCCCATTCCTATGAAAAAGCGCAGCTTAAAGAGCCGTGCCCTGGCGCTCGTACTGGCGCTGGCCTGCGCCTTTCCGCTCATGCCGGCGCTCTCGACGGACGCCAGAGCGGTGACCCAGGCTCAGATAGACGCCCTGGAGGCCGAGCGCGACGAGATAAGGGCCGAGCGCGAGAGCATGCAGGCGGGCATCGACGAGCTGGAGAGCCAGCAGGCCAGCCTGCTGGAGCAGAAATACGCCCTCGACGCGCAGAATGAGCTCTACCGCCAGGAGCTGGAGCTCATAGACGAGCAGCTATCGCTCTACACCCAGCTGGTCGCCCAAAAGGCGCGCGAGGTGGAGGCGGCCACCTCGGCAGAGACCGAGCAGCTCGCCGCCTACAGGCGGCATGTGAGGGCGATGGAGGAGAACGGCAGCTATACATACCTGGCCATAATCTTCGGTTCCTCCAGCCTCGCGGAGCTCATAAGCAACCTCGACATGATAGGCGAGGTGATGGAGGCCGACCGGCGCATGTATGACCAGTACACCTCCGCCCGCGAGCAGAGCGAGGAGGTACAGGCCGAGTACCAGGAGGTGCTCTCCGGGCTCGAGGAGAAAAACGCGGAGTACGAGACGGAGAGGGCCGAGCTCGAGGAGCGCATAGACGAGGCCAACCAGCTCATAGTGGAGCTCGAGGCCGAGATAGAGTACACCACCGAGCTCTAGCTGCAGGTGGTGGCCGAGGAGCAGGCCCTGGAGGCCAATATCCAGGAGCTCATAGCCGAGTTCGAGCGCCAGGAGGCCGCGAAAAACATACAGAGCACGGGCACCTATATCTGGCCTCTGCCCGGATACACCCCCGGCACGCGCACCTACGGCTACCGGACGCACCCGATATACGGCGACATGCGCTTCCACTCCGGGCAGGACATAGGCGCGCCGAGCGGCACGCCGAAAATCGCCGCGGACAGCGGCGTCGACTCCTACTGCGGCTGGAACGGCGGCTACGGGAACTGTGTCATGATAAACCACGGCGGCGGGCGCGTGACGCTCTACGCGCACATGAGCGCCTACAATTGCAGCTACGGCCAGACGGTGAACCAGGGGGACACCATAGGCTATGTCGGCTCGACGGGCGTGTCGACCGGGCCGCACCTGCACTTTGAGGTCAGGATAAACGGGTCGGCCGTCGACCCCATGCAGTATTTCAGCGTCGGCTGAGGAACCGGCAGCAAGGCTCCGCGCCCATTCAAGGGCGCGGAGCCTTTTCCATATGGGGTCAGCCCCTCCGGCGGGCGGAGGCGGGCGGGATCATGGCCTTCTCGCGGTATTTGGCCACGGTGCGGCGGGATATGCCGTAGCCGGCGCGGGAGAGCTCCTCGGCTATGCGCTGGTCGCTCAGCGGCCTGTCAGGGGGCTCGGAGTCTATCAGCGAGCGCATGGCGGAGAGTATGTCGGCGCGGGTGCCGCCGCTGGAGGCCACCTCGCGGGCCATGAAGTGCGAGATGGGGAAGATGCCGCGGCGGCAGGAGAGGTACTTCCCGCGCACCGCCCGGGAGACGGTGGAGACGTGCACGCCGAGCCGCTTCGCGGCCTCGGTCATGGTGAGGGGGAGGAGGGAGTCGCTCTCTCCCAGGAAAAAGTCCCTCTGCGCCTCCGCTATCAGCCCGGCGCAGGCGAGCAACATGTCCCGCCGGTGCGCCACGCAGTCGGATACCCAGCGCGCCTGGCGGAGCTTTTCCGAAAAATAGGCGCGCGTCTCCGCGTCCAGGCCGTCCCGGGCGGCCATTGAGGCGTAATAGGCGTCCACCCCGCAGCGGGGCATGTACTTTTCGGCGACCGACACCTCAACGCGCCCGTCGCGCACAGATATCTCCACATCCGGATAGATGTACTGCACGTCGCGGTCCGTGTCGAAGCCGTTGGAGGGGCGCGGCTCCAGCATGGTTATGACAGCGCGCGCCTCCTCCACCTGCTGGCGGGAGACGCCCAGCTCCCGGGATATCAGGCCGAGCCGGCCCCGGGCCAGCTGCCCGAGATATTTTTCACATATAATATAGGGCAGGGGGTCCTCCACGCCGGAGCGGCGCAGCTGTATGCAGAGGCACTCGGAGAGTCCGCGGGCCCCCACCCCTGCGGGCTCCAGGGACTGGAGGAGTCCCAACGCCTCTTTGTAGACGCCGCAGCTCATGCCCGGCTCCTCAGGCGGACTCTCCGGGAGGTAGCCGCGCTCGTCGAGCTCGCCGATGAGGTAGAACAGGGCGCGCCGGACCTCCTCCCGCGCGCCGAGGGCGGCGGCCTGCTCCCGCAGGGAACCGGCCAGGGTCTCGCGCCGGTGTATGGGTGCGAGGCAGTCGCCCGGGGCGGGGAGTTCCTCGTCGTCGGACGCGCGCTCCCTGGCGCGGGAGCGGAACTCCCGGAACGTGGGCACATCAGCGGAAAACTGCGGGGGCTTCACCTCGACAAGCGGGTTTTCCAGCGCCAGTTCGGACAGGTACTGTTCGAGCTCGGGCGAGCTCATCTGCAGAATCCGCATGGAGAGGCGCATCTGCTGGCTCAATATTTGTTTTTCTTCCTGCCTGAGGCTGAGCTTCATAGGGCACCTCCCAACCCGCAGGGAGTATTTTGACCGATTATAGCACAGATGCGCAGATTTTGCGACCGCTTTAGAGGGTTGAGCTCGTGGAGGATTTTGGGCGGAAAATTTCCTGCGGACAGTGAACCTCCGGGGCCGCCGCGGGGTGTTATACATGAAGTGCTTCACACAAAAAGGAGAGAGGGGTATGACGAGGGAGGAGAGGGGACGCGAGGTCGAGAGATGGGCGGACCTGGTCTGGCGCCTCGCGCTGGTGAGGACCGCGGATATACACGACGCCGAGGACGTGTTCCAGGAGGTATTTCTGCGCTATTTCAGGCACGAGGACGAGTTCGCCGACGACGGGCACCGGCGGGCCTGGCTCATACGCTGCACTGTGAACAGGGCCAAGAGCCTGCACTCGTCGCCGTGGCGGCGGCGCACGCTGCCGCTGGAGACGGCCGAGAGCGTGGGCGTGCGCGACGAGTACCGCCAGGCCTATGCCGCCGTGCTCGCGCTGCCGGAGAAACAGCGCGTGGCCGCGCATCTGCACTACTGCGAGGGCTACAGCGTACAGGAGACGGCGGAGCTGCTGGGCTGTCCGGAGGGGACGGTGAAGAGCCGACTGGCCCGGGCGCGGGAGCTGCTGCGCCTTGAGCTTGGGAAGGAGGAAGAGTGATGGACGAATATAAGAGGGCAAACGGGGACATACACGCCCCCGGGGAGCTGAAGCGCCGCGCCGCCGCCGGACAAAAGAGGTCGCGTGCGCGCCTGTATGCGGCCGTGGCGGCGGTGCTGGCCATCGCGCTGGGGCTGACGGCCGTGCTCTGGCCGGGAGGGGGCAGCGCGGCCTTTGCCCTGTACGAGGCCGAGTATCCCGAGGCGGTGCCGTATCCGCAGGAGCCGTCGTCCCAGAGCGAGGCCGCCTGGGAGCGGTTTGAGGAGGACTGGGACGCCTGGAGGAGCGACACCCGCTCCAGGCAGGAGCGCGGCGTGGAGTACATGCCGGAGGGCTACGGGGATTTCGTCTTTGAGAGCGCCACGCAGTTTTTGACGGACACGGGCGGGGAGAACGCCGTCTATTCCCCTCTGAGCGCCTATATAGCCCTGGCCATGCTCGCCGAGCTGACGGACGGCGCCACCCGAGGGCAGATACTGGAGGCCCTGGGGGCGGAGGACCTCGGGGAGCTCAGGGAGGGGGTAAACGCGCTCTGGGAGGGCGTCTACAGCGACGACGGCCTGCTGACGACTATACCGGCCTCCTCCGTGTGGATAGACGGCGGCAGTGAGCTCAACGTCGGGCCGCTCGAGACCCTGGCGGAGAGCTATTACGCCTCCTCATACTCAGGGGAGATGGGCTCGGAGGAGCTGAACGCCGCGCTCGCGGACTGGATAGACGCCCAGACGGGCGGGCTGCTCGCCGGGCAGGCCCGGGAGCTGGAGTTCAGCCCGGAGACCGTGCTCGCGCTGGTGAACACCCTCTACTTCCGCGGCAAGTGGACGGAGGAATTCAGCGAGTCCCGGACGGAGACGGGGGTTTTCCACTCGCCGCAGGGCGACGTGCAGGCTGAGTTTATGCACAGGGGCGGTTCGCGGAATTATTACTGGGGCGAGGGCTTCGCGGCGGTGCGCCTGGGCTTTGAGAACGGGGCGGACATGTGGCTGATGCTGCCGGACGAGGGCGTCACCCCGGAGGAGCTGGTGGAAAACGGCACGGCCGCGGACTTCATAGGCGGCGGCGCGGACTGGCTGGACAGCAAATACCTGATAGTGAACATGGCGGTGCCCCGCTTCGACGCGGCGTCCACCATGGAGCTCTCGGACGGGCTGAAGGCGCTGGGCGTGACCGATGTGTTCGATGACGGCACGGCGGATTTCTCGCCCCTGACGGACGATGTGCTCTTCGCCGGGGGCGTGGAGCAGTCGGCCAGGGTGACGGTGGACGAAGAGGGCTGCACGGCCGCCGCGCTGACCGTCATACCGGCGGCGACGTCGATGGAGCCGCCGGACGAGGAGGTCGACTTTGTGCTCGACCGGCCGTTCCTCTTTGCGATAACCTCCAACACCGGAGCGGTGCTGTTCCTGGGTATAGTGAACACGCCGTAATTAAGTAATTAAAAAAGGGCAGGGCCGCCGGTTTACGGCGGCCCTGTCCGCTTGGGCGCGGGCCTGTCAGGAGCCGGCGCGCCGGTCCAGAGAGGCGATGACCTCCATGAGCTGGCGCTTCCGGTCCCGGTACAGGTCCGGGTTGTTGTATTCGGTGAGGCCGACGTGGGCCTCGAGCGCGAGATAGAAGGCCAGATAGAGCCGCATCCGCCGCTCCCTGGCCTCGTCGGGCGGCCAGGCGAGGCCGTAGCCCTCCCGCAGCGGGGGCACAGAGCCCCAGGGACTGGCAAATTCAAAGTCCGGGTCGCCGAACACGGCCCGGTCGGCGTCTATGACGGCTTTTATGCCCAGTGTGTCCCGGTCCAGGAGCACATTGCCCTCCCAGAGGTCGGTGTGCAGCAGCCTGGGGACGGATATCTCGTCGAGCAGGGCGGCGCTGCCGTAATAGGCGGCGCGGACGGCCTTCGCCTCCGCGGCGTCCAGCCCGCCCCGGCTCTCGAGGCGGGCGGTGAAGTCCTCTATCTCAAAGCAGAGCGCCTCGCTCCAGCGCGAAAAACGCCGCCCCTCCAGGATGCGCGAGACGAAGCCGAAGCTCTCGCCCTCCACCGAGTGTAGGCGCTTTAGATATCCGCCGAGCTCGAGATAGAGCTCGCGCCGGCGCCCGGCGTCCAGTCCGGCCTCCGACATGACGACGGAGGGGATGTACTCCACTATCATGAAATCCCGGTCTATGAGGGAGCGGGAACAGTCACAGGCGAGGACCGTGGAGCAGGGCAGGCCGAGAGAATGGCAGACGGAGTACACGTACTCCTCGGCGCGCATCAGGTTGCGCTCAAAGCCCAGGAGGCGCTCGCGGTTGACGGGGCCGAGCCGCAGTACGGCCCGCCGCCGACGGGCGCCGTAGGCCACGAGGTAAGTGGTATTGAACATGCCGCCGTCCAGAAGCGCGGCCTCCCGGACGGGTTCGCCGTGCAGCGCCGCGGCGAACAGCTGCGATATGGTCTCCGGAGAGACCTCCTGAAAAAGGCTGGAGGCTGTGTTCATGCCGATCCCTCCCGGAATATTCAGCGGCATTTTAGCAAAGTTGCCGCCCGGTTTCAAGAGGGGAGAGGGGTTTTCCCGCCTCCGGCGCTCAGCTCTGCTCCGCCACGTAGATTGAGAGGCGGTTCTGGATAATCCCGGCGGCCTCCTCCGCGCTCCGCCCCCCGGCGAAAAAGGCGGCCGCCTCCTCCTCGATTATGGAGAGCGCCGTGGCGTCGTAGAGTGTCGTACACTCGACGGCCCCAAGCAGCGCCTCAAGCCGTTCAAGGCCGGATTCGGTGAGCGGGGGCTCGCCGTCCTCTCCGGAAGCGTTCAGCGCGCGCTCCGTCTGGGCGTCGAAATACGGGCGGTAGACAGGCATGGAGCTGTTGGTCCCGCTGCCGTAGTCTATGTCGTAGCTCAGAAGCAGGAATTTGAGAAATTCCAGACAGCCATCGGGGTTTTCGCTGCCGGCGTAGACTCCGACGGGCTGGTTGAGCCGGAGCTGGGAGCCGCAGCTCCCGTCGGGGGTGGGCATGCCGACGAGGCTTATGCGCTCGCCCACCTCCCGCTCGAATTCGTCTATCCGGGTCACGTTCCCAATCCAGAGGGTCACGGCGTATTCAGAGCCGTTGCGCAGGGCCTCCGCTGGGGAGACGTAGCCGGAAAAACTGGAGGATTCGGGGGTCTCGCGTATGCTTGCCGCGCCCTCCAGCAGGGAGATGAATTCCGCGTTGTCGAAATCGCAGCTCCCCTCCTCCCAGTCTATGGCCTTCTGGATATAGCGGGAGCAGACCGTCTCGAAGAAGAGCTCGCGGGTCGTGTTGTACATCATTATGGAGCCGGAGGGCAGGGCCGCCTCTGCCTCCAGGTACTCCTCCAGCGTCCAGCCCAGGGCGTCCCCGCGGTTGGAGTACAGCGCGGCGCGGCTGTCTATGCCGAAACCGCCGCTGAGGAAGTAGAGCCCTCCGTCCCGCGTCAGGGCCTCCGCTATGGTGATGTCGTCCGGGCTGAGGCCGCCGGATTCCATGAGCGGGGCCAAATCGGCCAGATAGCCGCGGCGTATCCAGCTGTTCACCGGCATCCCGTTGAGCAGGAACAGGTCCGGGGCGTTGCCGGCGGCTATGTCGGCCGCGAGGCGCGAGAGCGCGTCGCGGATTTGTATGCTGCCGCCGCCGCTGTAGTCGACCTCCTCCAGATAATAGCCCGTGCCGCTGGTGTTGAACTCGTACACGAGGCCGTACAGGCTGTCGCCGAGGGTGGCTATCGTTAGCGTGACCGGCTGATGCAGCCCGTCCGGGCCGGCGGGGCTGAGGAGGCTGGTTCCCATGGAGTCCAGCATGAGAAAACGCCCGTCAGAGAGGGGCACGAGGCTGCGCAGGTTCATGACGTTGAGGCGGCACTCCTCCCAGATAATCAGAGGGGTGAAATCCCCTCCGGTGTCCACGCCGTAAAACCCCTCGCCTATGGCGCAGGTGAGGGGGAACTCCCCGTCCCCGCCGAACACCCTGACGCCCGAGGCCTCGAGCGTCATTGCGGGGACGAACTCGCCGACGGAGGACAGGACCTCTATTCCCGCCCCGTTATAGGTGGCCGTGACGGAGTAGAGCTGCCCGTCGCCCCCCGTGACCAGATAGGAGTCGGGGCTGTCCAGGGCGGCGCGGAACGCCGGCGGACCTCCGCCGTCGAGCACAACGGCCTCGCCTGAGCCCAGGAGGCATATGCCGCCGTCAAAACAGTGTATGGAGCTGAAGTGCTCCCCGTCAAGGCCTATGGAATCGAGCGGAAGGTCGGAGAGCACCTCGCCCGAGAAGCCGATGAGCCTCAGACGGCTCTCGGAGCCGCCCTCCGAGACCTCGTCCTCCAGCAGCCAGATGCCGTCCTCTCCGGCGTCTGCGCAGTTGATGTAGACGCCGGCGCCCGGGGCGTAGACGGCCTCATCGCTGTTGGCGATGACCTCGTAAGTCCTCCTGCCGTCCTCGCCGAAGTACATGACGGCCTCGTAATAGTCCTCACCGTGGGCAAAAAGGCTGACGGTGGAGTCGGCATAGCCGGGCAGGGAAGTCTGGAGGTATGGCCGGCCCTCCCCGTCCCATTCGGCGGGCAGGGGCGAGGCGGTGGCGGCTGCGGTGGGCTCGGGAGAGGGCCGAGCGGATTCCTGCGGGGATTCGGCCGGCTCGCTACGGGCTGAGCAGGCGGAGAGCGCCAGAATGAGCGCGAGGGCCGGCAGCGCGGCTGATGACCTCTTCATCTCGATTCCTCCTTGGGCGTATATGTGGGCGTATATAGGAGTAGACGCGTTGGGGCGGTATATGTTCCCCGGACGGGCCCCGGGCCGCGGGGGAAAAGCGGGGGCGGCGGCGCCGGGAAACCGGCGACGCCGCCTCTCCATATTTGCCCAAAACAGGCCGCGGAAAATAACTGAACGGAGTGAAAATTCTTTCAATTAAACGGCTCGTTTCCGCAAAAATCCATAATTTCAATTGATATTATTCACAAAAATTTATTATGAAAATTGTTAGTATTGGCGAAAAAAAGGCAATTTCGAAAAAACGCTTGCAATAATGTGCAGTTGATATATACTTTTAGAGTAAATATTTAAAATTAAATTTTAAATATTAAAATTGCCCAGTTTTTGAATCTTCAGGGACAGGAGGTGCGCGGTGTCGGCCAGATACCGCTGCTTCTCCTCGGACCACTCCTCCGAGAGCCGGAAGGACGGGCCGGTGATGCTTATGCTGGCGGCGACCTTGCCGCTGCCGTTGAAAATAGGGTAGGCTATACACTTTATCCCGGGCTCGTTCTCCCCGTCGTCTATCGAGAAGCCGGCCGCCCTTATCCGGTCGAGCTCGGCCATCAGCAGCTCCGGGGAGACTATCGTCGTGTCGGTGAATTTGACCAGCGGGTTTTTCTCGAAGAGTTTCTGGAGCTGCACGGGCGAATAGTTCGTGAGAAAGAGCTTGCCGGCGGCCGTGCTGTGCAGCGGGGCCGAATTTCCGACGCGCTGTACGTTCATCAGGGTCCGGCTGGAGCTGACCACGATGTCTATGTAGAACACGTGGTTGTCCCGCTCGACGGAGAAGCAGGAGGTCTCGCCGAAGTAGTCGGAGATCTCCTGGACAAAGGGGTGGGCAAGGTCGGCGATGTCGAAGTGCCTCATGAAGCGGTTGGCCAGCTCGCAGATTTTTATCGTCGCGCTGTAGCGGCTGGTTTTGGGGTCCTGTTCGACGTATCCGCAGGTCTGCAGGGCGGTTACATATCTTGAGACGGTGCTGGCGTTCATGCCGAGGCTCTTGGCAATGTCAGTGAGCTTCAGGGGTTCGGGCTGGCTTATAAGGAATTCCAGTATTGCGAACGCGTTTTCGGTGGACTGATTCGAAATGTTACCTTTTCCCGACATTGTTGTTGGCCCCTTTATATTTTTTTACATTGAGTACACCCGGAATTTTGCCGCATTTTTCCCAGAGCTTTCAAATTAACGCACATTTTGCGGACGATATGTAGTCTATACGCAAAATTCTGTTTTGTCAATTAAAACTCAATTGAAAACAGGAAAAAAGAGTTGGGAACCGTGACCGGATAAAAATCCGCTTAATCAGGGAAATTACAAAATAAAAGGAGAGTAAATCATGGCTCAGGAATTCAGCCACAAAAATCTGCTGCTGACGTCGCCGAGCAGGGCTTTCGGGAGCGTACAGAGATATGTCCAGGGGCCTGGCGAAATCTACAACGCGTTCGAATACGGCAAGAAATACGGCAGCAAGTTCCATTTTGTCATTGATTCCGGCGTCTATACGCTCATAAAGGACAAGCTGGAGTCGGTCGAGGATAAGTGCGGATGCGAGTATTCTTTTGAGTCCTTCCTCGGCGAGTGCTGCATGGAGAACGTACACATGCTCGCGGAGAACGTGAAAAAAAGCGGCTGCGACGTGGTGTTCGGCGTCGGCGGCGGGAAGGTGCTCGACGTCGTCAAGCTGGTGGCGGACGAGGCCGATGTCGCCAGAGTCATCGTCCCCACGGCGGCCTCCAGCGACGCCCCGGCGGCGGACTGGGCCGCGCTCTACGACATAAACGGCGTCCATCTGGGAGGAATTCCCACCAAACGCTGCACCGAGCTGGTCCTGGTGGACTCGGAGATAATAGCCACTGCCCCCGCAAGGCTCTTCGCCGCGGGCATAGCCGACGCCCTGGTGACCTGGTTCGAGGCCATGGCGAATTACAGGTCCTTCACGCCCAACTATATCGGCAGGGGCTACGCCATCTGCCGCGCGGGCATGGCCGTGGCAAAAGAGTGCTACGACATACTGCTGCAGGACGGCAAGCAGGCCTATGAGGCCGTGAAGAACAAGGTCCTGACCGCGGCCGTCGAGAATGTCATCGAGGCCAACATCCTGCTCAGCGGCGCCGGCTTTATGAACGCCGGCTGCGCCGGGGCCCACGGCATACACAACGGCATCTCCGAGCTGGAGGAGTCCCAAAAGTACCTGCACGGGGAGAAGGTCGCCTTCGGCCTCATCTGCGAGCTCGTTCTGGAGAACGCCTCCTCGGAGCTCCTGGACAGCACCATCTCCTTCCTCGACAGCCTGGACCTGCCCGTGACGCTGGAGCAGCTGGGCGTCGAGTGCAGCGAGGGGAACCTGGAGATTATTGTCGATCACGCCATCAACAAGAACGCGCTCATCCACAGGGAGCCCTGCGCCATAACGCCCGAGGTCGTCAAGAACGCCGTCAAGGCGGCGAACTTCATGGGCCATCGGTTCCTGGAGAACAAGTCCAGGTGAGCTCCCGGCGCCGCCCGGCGCGGCGGCGGAGCGCCCGGACACCCAAGTGAAGCAAGCGGGTCACCGCATAAAGCTAAAAAACATTAAGGAGGACAAATTAATGCGCAAAATCATCTCTCTGCTGCTCGTCCTGGTGCTGGCCCTCGGGCTGGCCGCGTGTGGCGGGACTTCCGAGCCGAGCGACAGCGCCGCTCCGAGCGGCAGCACCGCTCCCGAAGGCGACGAAGGCGGAACAACGCCTGAGGTCGAAATGATGGACCTCAAGATAAGCGGCCACCCGGCCCCCCACAGCCTGCCGAACGAAGTCGCGATGGAGAAGGGCTTCTTTGAGGAGAACGGCCTCAATGTCAGCAACACCTACTACATCAGCGGCCTGTCCCAGCAGGAGGCCGCCCCCAGCGGCACCTGGGAGTGCGGCATCTGCGGCATCCCCCCAACGATCAACGGCGCTCTGAACTACGGCGTTGAGATAATCGGCTTCAGCATCTACGACGACGCGCCGCAGTATCTGTTCGTGCGTGAGGACAGCCCCATTTACCAGGCCGGCGCCGGCAACGTCGAGGGCTATCCCGACCTCTACGGCACCGCCGACACCTGGCGCGGAGCCACCATCCTGGCGCCCCGTGGCACCACCGCCCACGTCCTGATTCTCGCCACCCTCGACGCCCTGGGACTTACCGAGGCCGACGTCAACATCGTGCACATGGAAGTCCCCGCCGCCGCCCAGGCTTTCGCCGCCGGCGAGGGCGATGTGATGGCCCAGTGGTCCACCTTCACCTATGACGCCCTGGAGGACGGCTACATGCCCGTCTCCACCGCCGCCGCCGTCGGGCTGTCCCTGCCCTCCCCCATCCTCGCCACTTCCGAGGCCATAGCCGAGAAGCCCGAGGCCGTCCAGCGTTATCTCGACACCGTCGTCTACTCCATGCAGTGGATCAACGACGAGGCCAACCGCGACGAGCTCAACGACATCTACTACAACCTCTGCATCGACGAGGGCGTGGCCATCTCCGAGGGCGCGGTTGACTGGTCCATGGAGATTCACCACATACCCACCGTCGAAGAGCTGCAGGCGATGCTGGAGGTCGACCCCGAGACGGGTATGAACGGCTTCGAGCAGCAGGTCGACACCGTCATGAGCTTCATGATACGCGCCGGCGTCTACGAGGAGAGCCAGAGGCAGGCGGTCCTCGACGCCATCAACCTTGATTTCCTTGAGGAGACTCTCGCCAATTATACCGCCGAGTAAGATTCTTTCGACGTGAAGGCAACTGAAGTTAAAATGGCGAAAGCCATTTTAACTTCAGCCTTCGTGCAACAATTAGTCAAATGAGAAGGCAGGAGTACCTATGACGCAAAACACCAACGAAACCAACAAGTCTTTGGACTACTCGGCGATCAGGGACAAAGAGCGCGCTGCCATGAAAAAGCAGCAGATCAGGACCGTGATACTGGGCATAATCGGTATTGTGGGCTTTCTTGTCCTCTGGACCCTGGTCGTGGAATTGGAGCTTATCGACAACAGGCTTATAGTCTCTCCGCTTCAGGTTGTCCAGGAAATCATAGTGAAATTCTATGATACCAATCCTGACGGAGCTTTGCTGCCCGAGCACATAGCAGAGAGCCTCAAAATTGCGCTGTCAGGCTTCGCGCTGGCGGTAATAGTGGGTATTCCTCTCGGGCTTCTGATGGGCTGGTACAAGAACTTTGACCGCTTCCTGCGGCCCCTCTTCGAGATAATCAGGCCCATACCCCCAATATCCTGGATCCCGATAATGATAGTTCTGCTGGGAATAGGTGTTACCTCCAAGATGGTAATCATCTTCTTCTCGGCTTTCGTCCCCGCGCTTATAAACTCCTACACGGGAATCAAACTGACAAATCAGGTATTTATAAACGTCGGCAAGACCTGCGGCGCGTCCAACTGGACGATATTCCGCAAGGTGGGCATACCCTCGGCCATGCCGATGATATTCGCCGGCATCAAGGTCTCGCTCGGAAACTCCTGGTCGACGCTCGTGGCGGCCGAGATGCTCGCGGCCGTGAGGGGCCTCGGGTACCTCATAATGATGGGCCGCACGTACGCGCGTGTCGACGTCATAATGGCCGGCATGGTCGTCATAGGAGTCATCGGCATCGCGCTTACGGGGCTGTTGGAGCTCCTTGAGAAAAAAGTGATCAAGTGGAAAGTGTGAGGAGTTGCCGATGAAAAGCCTAAAAAAGATATTTCACTTTATACTGCCGCTGCTGTCGCTGGTCATGCTCGTGCTGCTGTGGCTCTGGGCTGCGGAGGCAATTCCCAGCTTTCCCTCGCCGGGCGAGGTCGTGACCCGCTTCCAGCTGCTGCAGGAGCGCCCCATAAGCGACACCAGCATACTTGGCCACGTCTGGGCCAGCCTGCTGCGCGTCATCAAGGCCCTGGCTCTGGCGATAGTCATCGGCATTCCCTTCGGCCTGTTCATAGGCTGGAGCAAGACCTTCCGCGGCCTGTTCAAGCCGCTGTTCGAGGTGTTCAGGCCCATCCCGCCCATCGCCTGGATTCCGCTGATCTCCCTCTGGCTGGGCGTCGGCGAGGCCTCCAAGGTCCTGATAATATTCATAGGAACGGTCATGCCGATTGTCGTCAACACATACTCCGGCGTCGCAATGGTGCCGAGCCAGCTCCTGGACGCCTCGCGCTCTTTCGGCGCCACCAACAGCCAGGTACTGGTTGATATAGTTCTGCCCGCGTCGCTCCAGTCTATCTTCGCAGGCATCAAGACCGCGCTCAGCGCCGGCTGGATGGTCGTCCTGGCCGCGGAGATGATCTCCGCAAGGCAGGGCCTCGGCTTCCTGATCACCCGAGGCTCGGATACCAATGACCTGGCCCTCTGCGTCATCTCGATGATATTCATAGGCATTATCGGCGCAATTATTTCTTATGGCTTTGATTTTGTCGAAAGGAGATTGTGCCCGTGGATAGAAAGATAAAGCTGAGGGTTGACTCGGTTTCAAAGGTATTTTTCAGCAAGAAGTCCGACTTCCTGGCAGTCGACAACGTCTCGCTGTCCGTCAGGGAGAACGAGTTCCTGGTCCTGCTCGGGCCCGGCCAGGCCGGCAAGACGGTGCTGCTCAACATGATAGCGGGCCTGCTGCCGCCGACTATGGGCAGCATCGAGGTGGACGGTGAGCCGATAAAGGGGCCGAACCCCAAGCTGTCCGTGGTGTTCCAGAAAATCGCGATAATGC
>CALWYN010000001.1 GCA_944385755.1 uncultured Oscillospiraceae bacterium | reverse complement strand
GGCAAGCTCTGGCTGAGGACCCTGGTCTCCACCAGCGTCGGCCTCATCGCCAACGCCATCATCTTCACCGTCCTGGCCTTCGCCGGCACCAGGAGCCTCGCCGCGATGGTCCAGATGGTCATCATCTCCGTCACCGTCCGCCTGACCACCGGCCTGCTCGAGCTCATCTTCCTGTACTTCATGAAGTGGCTGCAGAAGGTCGGCGTCATCCTCAAGGATGCCGAGGCCATCACCATAACCCCCACCTGCATTTCCGACGCCAAGGCGAAGTAATACAGCAGGATACCGGCAAAACAGGCTGAGCGGGAAACCCTCAGCCTGTTTTGCCGTTTGACAGGGCGGCACTATGAAAAAGCGCGCGCGGCATTTTTTTCTCGCCGCCCCTGTGGTATACTGTCAACATATTTCTGAATGGATTAGGAGGGAATGGCTTGGCTATTTACACTGTTGAACGCCTTTTGGAGGAGGAGTCTCTGAAGGGGATCCGCCTCGCATCGGGCCGAGCCGGTATCTCCAGAGAGATTGCCAATGTCAATATAATTGACAACCCGGATACCTATGACTGGCTTTCGGCCGGGGACTTTCTGCTGAGCACGGGCTACATTTTCAGGGATGACCCCCAGATACAGCGCAGGCTTGTCCGCGAACTGGCGGACATAGGCTGCTCCGGCCTGGGAATCAAGACCAGGCGGTATCTGGAAAACGTGCCGGCCTGCATGATTGAGGAGGCAGAGAGGCTGGGCTTCCCCCTGGTTGAGATACCCTATCACTACGCCCTCTCCCAGGTCTCGAATGTCATAAACAACGCCATATTCAAGCGGGAGGACACGCAGCTGAAGAAGCTGATACACATCCACAACACCCTCACGCAGTGTGCCCTGGAGGGTGGGGGCCTCGAAAAGATAGCGCGGATTGTCAGCCCGCTGGTCCGCAATCCGCTGATAATCGTGGACAGCAAGTGGAGGCTGCTGGCCTATTCGGACATGCCGGAGAACCCGAAACCGCTGAAGTCCCACCTCTATCTCCGGAAAAAGGAGCGCGTGTTTCCGCAGAGCTTTATAAAAGACGTGCCCAGGGAGTTCGGCGAGTTCACAAAGTCGATAAAGCGCAGATATCCGGACGCGAACGGCGACGTGGTCTGCCGCATCCTGCCCGTGGCCGCGGACAAGTCCATATACGGCTATCTCGTGGTATGGGAGACGGTGTGCAAGATGACCAGCATGGAGTATATGGCGCTGGAGAGCTGCGGCACCACGGTGGCTCTCGAGCGCGTGAAGGCCAGGCAGATAGAGGAGATCAAGCACCACCTGCGCCAGGACTTCTTCGACGACCTGATACAGGGCAGGATAGAGTCTGTCAACGCCGCCAGCAGCCTGGCGGAGATACACTATATGGACGTGCGCAAAAAGTACGTCTGCATGCTGACGAAGGTCTCGGACCCCGGGACCGGGCCGGACCCGGAAGGGGACGGCCCGCAGGAGCGGGACACGTTTTTGCAGTATAAGGAGAGGCTCATCGCGGTCATCGAGGACATATCCTATGAGCGCCGGCGCGAGACGGTGTCAATCCACCGGGGAAATCTCATCATTACCTTTATCAGGATACACAGGGAAGAGCTCGGGCAGAAAATGTCCTCGCTGCTGGGGGAGTTCGTGACGGCGGTGTATGACGCCGCAGTCCGCGCCTACCCGAAGGCGGCGGTCAGCATCGCGCTGGGCAAGCCCAGCCCGGACTTTATGGAGATATCCAAAAGCTATATGCAGGCCAAGGAGGCGCTGCGCATCTCGGAGCAGATAGACGAGGGGCAGCATATCAGCTATTACGAGGAGTTGATGGTCTACCGCCTGATAAATTCGGTGCAGTCCAGAGAATGCCTGGACGAATTCTGCTCCAACGCCATAGGCAGGCTCTGCGAATACGACGAGCAGAACAATACGAGCCTGGTCGAGACCCTGGAGCAGTATTTTCAGTGCAACTCCAATATAAGCACCGCGGCCAGGAAGATGTTCCTGCACAGGAATACGTTTATCTACCGGATAGAGAAGATAAAGGGCATTCTCGGCTCCGAGCTGAAGGACCCGGAGGAGCTGCTTGAGCTCCAGATGGGGCTGCACATAATGAAGGTGCTCAAGACGCTCCCCAGAGACTCCGTGCAGAGGCCGGAGGCGCCCGGCGCGGAGGAGTAGGGCCGGAGAGAAGGCGCGCGGCATGGCGCAAAAACCGCGCGGGGCGCGGAAATATGCCGCCCCCAAGCGGGGAAAACGCCTGTTTGGGCAAACTGCACAATGCCGTGGAAGCGTTTTCGGATGCACATCCGGTGACTAAAGGGCTATTGGGTGGGATACTTCTTTTAGGGAAAAGGAAGTGAAAGTTTGTTCGATATTGCCGACTTTGCCGGCGGGGCCTCCGCGCTTTTCACCGGCGGCACTGCCGGGCGAGTGCACTCTGTGTACCGCTCGACCGTCAACCTCGAGAGCCGGGGGGCGCTGTACGCCCTGCAGCCGGCGGGGACGCCGCGGACCCCCATATCCCTGACGGTGGATATGCCGCCGGAGGAGTTTGCACGGCTGAGGCTCGGGCGCGGGGACCCCGTGATATGCGGGAGTGTGCTGCGCGTGGGGCCGTACCTCTTCGGAGCGGAGAGAGCCGCGGAATGGGACCCGAGGCTGCGCTATCGCGGCCGCCCGGACGGGGAGCTGCTGGAGAGCCTGAGAGGGACACTCAGGCGGGAGCTCGCGGCCGGAGGGCGCGGGAGCGACTTCGCCGGCGCGGCCCTGCATCAGGGCATCGGCCCGGAGGCTTCGGAGTGCCGGAGGCTCTCCGCGGAGGGCGCCGCGGGGTTCCTCAGCAGCGCCATGGAGGGGCGATATCGGACAGCGGCGGAGGAATGCGCGGGACTTATAGGGCTGGGTGCCGGGCTCACGCCGGCGGGAGACGACTTCAACGTCGGCGTAATGGCCGTCCTGTGGTATCTGGACGGGGAGGGCCCGGCGCCTGAGCTGCGTAGAGCCCTTGGGCCGGAGATTGCCCGGCGCTGTGCCGGGACAACGGATGTCAGCCGCGAATGTTTGCGCGCGGCGCTCCGGGGGGAGTTCAGCGAGCCGATCCTGGCCCTGTTTGAGCCCGGGACTGCGCCCGGGGAACTCGCCGGGGCGGTGAGAAGGGCCATGGCCGTGGGGCACACCTCGGGGGCGGACATGCTATGCGGCATGCTGCTGGCGGCGGAGGCCTGCGCCGGGATTTGAACTGGATTTCACCCATTTCATATGGAAACGACTGGAGGTAGTCAAAAATGATTTCTTACAATGAGATAAGGCAAAATGCCTACTATGATTCGGTTACCCTGATGCTCTTCTCCAGCAGGCTCTCGGAGGTGCCCGGGGTGAGCGAGGCTGCGGTCATGATGGGAACCGACCACAACAAGTCACTGATGATAAATTCCGGAATACTCAAGAGCGGGGACGCGGCAAAGATTACGCCCAACGACCTGGTCATCGGGATACTCGCGGAGGACCAGCAGGCCGTGGACGCGGCCCTCGTCGCGCTGGCCGAACAGTTTGAAAACAAGAGGCAGAGCGCGTCGGGGGATGAGCATCTGCGGGCCAGGACGATGGACTCCGCGGTGAAGAAACTCGGAGACCCCAACTTTGCGATAGTCTCCCTGCCCGGGAAATATGCGGGCGCCGAGGCGATGAAGGCCATGGAAAACGGCATGCACGTGCTGCTGTTTTCCGACAACGTGCCGCTGGAAAAGGAAAACGAGCTCAAGGACTACGCCGTGGAGCACAACCTGCTGATGATGGGGCCGGACTGCGGCACCGCGATAATAAACGGGGTGGCGCTGGGCTTTGCGAACGTGGTGCGCCAGGGCAATATCGGCGTCGTCGCCGCCGCCGGAACGGGCCTGCAGGAGGTGACCGTGGTCATAGACAGGCTGGGCGGCGGCATTTCCCAGGCCCTCGGCACCGGAGGCCGGGACGTCAAGGAGGCCGTCGGCGGAAAGATGATGCTGCTCGCGCTTGAAGCTCTCAAGAACGATCCGCGGTCGGAGGTGATAGGCATAGTCTCCAAGCCGCCCGCGAAGAGCGTGATGGAGAAAATCATCGCCTCCCTTAAGGACTGCGGCAAGCCGGTGGTGGCCTGCTTCCTCGGTGCGGACGGCGAGCCCGCCGGCGGGGAAAACATAGTCTCCGCCTCCACGCTCGAGGACGCCGCCGCCTTCATGGTGGACCTGGCGCAGGGCAGGCCCGTGCACAGGACGGAGTTTACCGTACCGGCGGAACAGGTGGACGCCATGGTCGCGGAGGCCGTGTCCGGCCTCCGGCCCGGACAGAAATATATCCGGGGCCTCTACTCCGGAGGGACGCTCTGCTATGAGGCCATGCTGCTGCTCAGGGACGCGGTGGGAGAGGTGAACTCAAATATCGCGCTGCGCGAGGAGTTTATGCTGAAGAACGTGGAGAAGAGCGTGGGAAATACCCTGCTCGACATGGGCGACGACTATTTCACCGACGGCATGCCCCATCCGATGATAGACGTGCGCCTGCGCGTCGAGCGGATAAAGAGGGAGGCCGCGGACCCCGGGACGGCGGTGATACTGCTCGACTGCGTGCTGGGCTACGGCTGCCACGCGGACCCGGCGGGCGCCCTGGCCCAGGCAGTGGCCGAGGCGAGGGCCATCGCCGGGGAGAGAGAGATAGCGTTTGTGGCCTCAGTCTGCGGGACCGACGGCGATTTTCAGAGGCGCTCCGAGCAGGAGAAGAAGCTGAGGGAGGCGGGCGTCATCGTGATGCCCAGCAACGCGCAGGCCGCGCGCGTGGCGGCGCGCATTCTGGCGGCGATCTGACACAGAGGAGGAGAAGGACTATGCTCACGGTAAACGAACTGTTCCATTCGCAGCTCAAGGTGGTAAATGTGGGGCTCGAGAGCTTCTACGAGGCCATGCTCGACCAGAACACCCCCGCCTGCCACATAGACTGGAAGCCCCCCGCGGGCGGGGACCCGAGGCTGCTTGAAATCCTCGCCAAGCTCAGCAGGTAGGGGTGAGCGGGATGAATCATATAGACAGGGCAAATCAGGAGGCCTTTGAGCGGATGAACGCCGCTGAGCCGGAGCTGGTGGACGTCGTCTATGCCGGAGACGTGCTGCCGGGCATGGACAGGCGCACCATCGGCCACGCCGGGCCACCCCTGGACTGGGAGGACATGTGCGGGCCGCTCAGGGGGGCGATACTGGGAGCGGCCGTGTACGAGGGCATGGCGGAGACGCTCGAAGAGGCCGAGCGGCTGGTGCTCGCGGGCGGGATACGGTTCGTCAGCAACCACAGCATGGGCTGTGTGGGCCCGATGACCGGCATGATAACCTATTCCATGCCGCTCTGGAAGGTCGTCAACGCCAGATACGGCAACGCCGCCTACAGCACCTTCAACGAGGGCCTGGGCAAGGTGATGCGCTTCGGGGCCAACGGCCCCGAGGTGCTGGAGAGGCTGAAGTGGATGGAGGCGGTGCTGGCCCCCGCCATGAAGGCGGCCCTGCGCGAGACTGGGCCCATATCCCTGAAGGTCATGATCACGAAGGCCCTGGCGATGGGCGACGAGATGCACCAGCGCAACATCGCGGCCTCCGCGCTGTTTGTGCGCGAGGTGGCCCCGGCGCTGGCCAGAGTGACCGAAAACCGCGCGGACCTGGAGCGGATAATGAGCTTTATATCCGGCAACGACCAGTTCTTCCTGAACCTGGCCATGGCCGCCGGCAAGGCGACCATGGACCCGGTCAAGAACATCGAGCACTGCTCCGTAGTGACGGCCATGAGCCGGAACGGCACCAATTTCGGCATTAAAGTGAGCGCGCTGGGCGAGCAGTGGTTTGAGGCCCCCGTGCTCACGCCCAAGGGGCTCTACTTCCCCGGCTACTCCGAGAAGGACGCGAACCCGGATATAGGCGACAGCGCCATCTGCGAGACCTTCGGCATAGGCGGCTTCGCCATGGGCTCGGCCCCGGCCGTCGTGCGCTTCGTGGGGGCGGGCTCCGTGCAGGACGCCATGAATTACTCCAGGGACATGCAGGAGATCACCGTGGGGCTCAACCGGACCTATATCATGCCCACGATGGACTTCATAGGCACGGCCACCGGCATAGATATCCGCAAGGTGGTCGAGACGGGGATACTGCCGGTCATAAACACCGGCATGGCGCACAGGGAGCCCGGAGTGGGCCAGGTGGGCGCGGGCATAGTGAACGCCCCGATGGACTGCTTTGTAAAGGCGCTCTATGCCTTTGCCGACTACGAGGGCGTGTAGGCCCGCCGGTGAAATGAGGGACAGCATATGAGAGAACTTGTGAGCGCGGCCAACGAGAGGGCCGTGGCCAAACTGAAAAATGCCCAGCCAACCTGGGTGGATGTCCGCCCGGCGCATGAGGTGCTGGGCCTGGACAGGTACACCCTGCTGCACGCGGGGCCACCGATACGCTGGGAGGACATGTGCGGGCCCATGCAGGGCGCGGTGGTCGGCGTGCTCAAATATGAGGGCC